>JAKPSR010000058.1 GCA_029571425.1 Spirochaetota bacterium
GAGGTCATACGTGCCCGCGTCCGGCGCGCGCCTAAGCGTCTTAAAGTCCAGCGGGATGCCCGCCTTCGGCGAAAAGGCGTACGAAACGCTCCGCGACGAGTCCTGCGGGGGCGTTGCCCGCACGGGCGGGTCAAACCCGTCGTCGGGCCAGTTCCGCACCATGCCCTCCCGAAAGAGATCCGCGCCGGCCGGAGGCTTCAGGTACGGCCAGCCGTCCTTCCACTCAAGCTCAACGATCGAGGTCTCGCGACCGAGGACGCATCGGTCCGTCCCCGGCAAGGGGCGCCCGCAAAGGAAGGCGAGATAGCTTCGGCCATCCGGGGTATCGCACCAGCTCGCGTGGCCTGCTTTTTGCAGCTTGATCTCCGGGTGCCCATATGAGGTAATCAGCGGGTTATGCGGATGGAATTCGTAGGGACCATCGATCTTCCGGGAACGCGCGACCGTGAAGGCGTGCTCGTAGCCGGTTCCGCCTTCTGCGGCGGTCACGTAGTAAAAACCGTCACGCTTGTAGAGGTGCGGTCCCTCCACCATCCCGATCGCGGTGCCGGGGTATATCTTCTTGATCGGCCCAACGAGCCGCTTTTCGGAGGGTTTGTATTCCTGAAGGAGAATGCCGGAAAACTGCTTGCTTCCGGTCTTACGATAGTCCCACTCCATGTTCACGAACCACTTACGGCCGTCGTCGTCGTGGAATAAGGAAGGATCGAATCCAGAGCAATTTAGGAAGACGGGATCAGACCACGGGCCCTCAATCGAGGGCGCCGTCGTCAGATAGTTCGGCGTGTCCTTCCAGGGCCCGGAGGCCCAGGAACGGACGTTCGTGAAGATAAGCCAGAAAAGCCCATCGGAATGCGAAAGGCAGGGAGCCCATATACCGCAGGAGGGAAGGCATCCCTCCATGTCGAGCAATCGGGCCCCCGAAAGGGGAGACGGCAGGCGCTCCCAGTTTACCAAGTCCTTGGAGCGGTGAAGCTCCACGCCGGGAAACCACTCGAACGTCGAGTTGGCGATGAAGTACTCCTCGCCAACCCGAAGGATCGAAGGGTCCGGATGAAAGCCCGGAAGAACCGGGTTTTGCGCCCGCGCCATGAAGCCCCCTTATTCCTTAACACCGCCCATCGTGATCCCGGAGATGATGAACCGGGACATGAACGAGTAGAAGAGCAGGATCGGGACGATCGAGACGGCGATACCAAGATAGATGCCGCCGAACTCGGTGCGGTAGATGTCTCCGCGGAGCATTTGGACCAACATCGGCAGGGTATACTTCTTCGTGCTCGAGATCAGGACGAACGGGGTGAAGAAGTTGTTCCACGAGCCGACGAAGGTGAAGATCGACTGGGCCGCGATGGCAGGCGTCATGATCGGGAAAATGATCGTGTTGAAGGTCCGGTATTCGCCCGCCCCGTCGATGCGCGCCGCGTCGATCAGCTCGAGCGAGAGCACGGAGGCGAGATACTGCCGAAGGAAGAGCACGGTGCCCGCGCCGGCGATCGCCGGGATGATCAGCGGGATGTAGTTATCAAGCAGGTGCAGCTTCGCGATGAACTGATAGAACCCGATGAACGAAAGGGTCGCGGGCAGCATCATGATCAGCAGGATCGCGCCCCAGAGGAAGCGGCGTCCCCTAAACCGGTAGACGTGCAACCCATAGGCGGTCATCGCGGAGAAGTACACGTTAAGCGCCGTCGTCGCGCACGCGACGAAGAAGCTATTGAAGAAGCCCTGCTGGATCTGGAAGCCGCGGTTAGTCAGCGCGTGCCAGTTATATGCCATGTTCGTGCTCGGGATCAGCGAAAGCCCGGCGTTGATCTGCTCGGTCGAACGGGTCGCGTTGACGAGCAGGATCCAAATCGGGACGACGGCGAGAAGGCCGAGGAAAACCATGAATATCTGGACGAAAATCCGCTTAACCATCTGGTCGCTCTTGTTGATTTTCATTTCTATATCTCCTACTTCACGCGCTTCAGCTCGCTGCGATCCTGAAGGAAGAAGAAGATAAGGAGCGCGAGCAAGATGGTTATGACGAAGACGCCGATAGACATCGCCGCCCCGTACGCATAGTCGTTAACACCCTGGAAGGCCATGTTGTACAGATATACGGAGGTCGTTCGGATCTTGAAGTCCGGCGCGCCGCGCATATCGGTCAGAAGGAAGGGGATCTCGAGCATCTGCATACCGCCGATCATCGAGGTAACCAGGATGAAGAGCATCATCGGGCGGAGCAACGGCAGGGTAATGTGCCAGGTGGTCTGGCGGCTGTTCGCGCCATCGACGACGGCCGACTCGTAGAGGGACACCGAGATACTGGTGATACCGGCCATCAGCATGATAACCGTGTTACCGTACCACATCCACCATTGGATAAAGGCGACGATACCGCGGGAAAACGCGACTTTGCGGAAGAAGTTGAACGCTTCTTTGATTGTTTCCCCGTTTCGCTCGACAGTGTCGAAGATGTGGAGATAGTTATTGAGGAACTGGTTAACCGGGCCATTCGGGTACCCAAAGAGGCTCCGGAAAAGCATGGCGACCGAGGCGGCCGTCAGCAGGTTAGGCATGTATATAACAGCCCGAAACAGCCCCTTACCGCGGAGTTTCAGGCGAATATCCGAAAGCCAAATGGAGAGCAAGAGCGCGATACCGAGCTGCGGGACGAAGTTCCATCCCCACATGATGAAGGTATTGCTCACCGCACCCCAGAAGTACTTGTCCTGGACGAGCTTGGCGAAGTTCTTAAGACCGACGAAATTAAAGGTGTTCTTCAGGCCCTTAAGGTCAGTGAAGGCGATCATGAAGGTGTAGAACGTCGGATACAACGAGAAAAGAGTGTAGACGAGGACGAATGGAAAAACAAAAAGATAGCCATACCGATTTACGCGGGTTTCGTTGCCGATTTGTTTCTTTGCCATCTGCTTCCCCCTTTATAAGGATTATGGATTCCCTGGAGCGGCAACTGCCTGAACTCCCGAGGGTCCTGGATTCCCAACTAGGATCGTATAAATCGCATTGGAGGATCCAACAACGACCGAGGTGCCCCCAATGAAGCGGGAAGACGAAACCCCGTTCGAAAAAAAGGGCGCGGATCAGGCTGAAACCGTTTCCGCGCCCTTTTCGTTAACAGGCGTTATTCACGACTGATTACAGACCGAGCTGGGCGCTAACCTGGGACTTAAAGTCCTCGATCGCCTGATCCTTGGTCTTCTCGCCGTTCATGTACGCAGTGACCGCCTCGCCGAAGAGGCCCTCAACGGCCTGGTCGGTGCCCTGGGTCAGCTTGCCATCGACGGTCGCAGCCATCTTGGCAAACTCGGCATAGTGGTTCTGGCCACCGAGGAAGGGCTCGGTGTAGGTGTCCTTAATCTTGTTCATGACATTGATGTTGGACACAACGTCGCCGGTATCCTTGGCCCAAGCCTCGAGGAAGCCGTCGTCGGAAGCCACGTAGCGGATGAAGTCCTTTGCGGCAACCGCGTTCTTGGTGCCCTTATAGGCGCCAACCCAAGTACCGCCCCAGCGATAGGGAGCGGGACCGGCGCACATGGCCCAGTCACCGGCGGTGTCGGGAGCGTTCGGCTTCAGGACGTAGTGGAGGCCCCAGGTCGGGAGGAGATAGCTGAACACCTCAACGGCGTTGCCCTTCTCGTCCTTAAGCTGGCCCTTCATACCGGCGAACCAACCCTCAGACCACTGACCAGCGCGACCCTCATAGCCCTTGTCCTTAAGAGTCTTGGACATGTCCATGTAAGCGAGCATGGCGGGATCGATGTTGAGCTTGCCACCGACAACCCACGGATTCTTGCGGGCGCCGAGGAAGACGTTGTTCATGTCGCCAGTGGACGAAACGATAACGCACTTGCCGTTGGACTTGCTCTTGAGGAGGCCGGCGGTCTCGACGAACTTGTCGAGGCTGGCAACGTACTTCTGAACTTCGGCCGGATCGTCGGTGCCGAGGTACTTCTTCGCGAGGCTGCGGCGATAGAAGAGGGCGCCGGGGCAAGCCTGCCAGGAAAGGCCATAGACCTTGCCATTATAGGTACCAACCTCGATCGGGTAGGCGAGGGACTTCGAGCGAACATCGTTGGCGATGTCGGTGAGGTCGAGCAGAAGGCCGGACTCAACATACTTGCGGACGAAGGCAGCCTCGAGCGCGAAGACGTCGGGGGCACCCTGGCCGGACGCGAGGACCGGGTCGAGCTTGTTCGGGAACTGATCCGTGGGGGTCAGGGAATACTCGACCGTGACATTCGGATGGCTCGGGCTATAATACTTGTCGATCATAGTCTTGAGCTCATCGGTGAACGACCACACAACGAGTTTACCTGAAGCCGCTTCTTGCTTCTTGGCACAGCCAGTCATCAGAACGACGGCGGCGGCAAGAACGATAAGAAATTTCTTCATCTTTCTCTCCTCTTTTTCTAGTAGGCAAAAATAGCCGAACCGGCGATAAATTGCCTTTTGATTCATCATATTACACCCAGTCCTTTGTCATGTCAAACATTTTTTGACAGAAAGTGGAATGTTGCCATGTATGTAAACCGGTTCACAAGAGGTAGCCAAAAAACAACCTCAGTAAACCTACTTAATCTTCAATTCATTTCGCAGAACCTTCCTCATAAATTGCCCTGATTTCGAGAGGTCGGATTCTTTCCAGTTACCTTTACCTTCTCGATCGGCGTTAAACACCAAAATACCTGAATCCTCTCCCTTGTTGTTAACGGACCAGTTCGCCCAGGAAATATGGTGCTTCTTCATGAACGAAAGCCAGGGCATGGTTTTGTCAGGAAAGAATTGATCCCCGGTATTCAGCGTGGTACCCCACTCGGTCACGAAGATCGCGAGGCCTTTTTGCATCGCAGTCTCGGCTTTGGCCATCAATTCCTTACCATGACTGCCCGCATAGAAATGTAACGTGTACATGATGTTTTTCTGTCCCTGGATCGGATCCTTCGCCGCCTCATCGACGTCCTGGCTCCAAGTCGGGGTACCGACGACGATGATGTTGTCCGGGTCGTATTTCCGGATCTCGGCGATTATCTCCTCGGCATAGGGCTTGATTTGGCCGCTCCAGGTCACCTGTTTCCCGTTCGGCTCGTTGCAGATCTCGTAAATCACGTTCGGGTACGAACCGTAGGTTTGGGCCATCTCGCGGAAGAACTCGAGGGATTGTTCCTTATATACGTTCGGGTCCTGGTCGCGATGAACGTGCCAGTCGACGATGATATACATCCCAAGGTCGATACCGGCCTTAATCGACTCAACGACCTTTTCCTTGAGGTACGGGGCCGTGATATATCCCCCCTCGGTCAGATAGAGGGCCGCGCGCCAGAGCTGGCAGTTCCAATCGTCGCGGAGCCACTGCAAAACCTGCTTATTCGCGTATTTCCCGTGCCATTGCAGGGCATGCGAACTCATCCCGCGGAGTTGGACTGGGTTGCCGGCTTGATCGCAAAGGTTGGGACCGATCACCTGCAGTTGTCCGTAGCGCTCGACGACCGTCTTGCCGTCTTTGTCGACGGCGAGGCGGGTATCGGGATCGCGGGAACAGGCCGAAAGACCGACCGCGAGGCTGACCGCGCAAGAAAGCGCGGCTATCGTATGTAGGGCTTTTTTCATATATATCCTCCGCGGGCAGTATACCATAGATTGAGTAAGTTGCGGAGATAAACAATTATCGAGCGTATCCGGTTAGGTGAAATCCACGGTTTGGATATAGCATCGCCGGTACTCAAGAGGCGAAAGCCCGGTACACTTCTTAAAAATGCGGGAGAAATGAAATTGATTCTCGAAGCCGAACCAATCGGCGATCTCCCCGACGGTTTTGTCCGTCGACATTAAAAGGCCGGACGCGCCCTCAACCTTG
>JAKPSR010000078.1 GCA_029571425.1 Spirochaetota bacterium
TTCTCGGTCACGGCGGGCTGGAGCCAAAACTCGATCGTGAAGGAACCGACGTCGCCCGGGGTCGAGAAGAACGAACCGGGTTTCCCGCGAAGGGTAAGGCCCGATCCCGTCGTGTTGCTGAGGCCGGCGCCGCCGCCGAGGCGAGCCCGCCCGCGCGGCGCGGGAAGCAGGGACGAGGAAACGACCGCGTAGCGACCGGTCTCGTCGCGGACCTCTGGCCCGTCGAAGGAGAGGAACAAGTCTGTTTCCGCCCCGCGCTCCGTCTCGCGGGTCGCGAGCACGAGGGCATCGCGACCGAGGCGTCCCTTACCCGTCGCGATCCCGAAGGAGCGCGAAAAGCGGGGCCATCCCGCCGCTCCGCCAAGGGTCAGGGTTTTGTCCTGGGCTGGGGCAAGGGCCAAAAGGGAGGCGGATATAAAGAAGGCGACGATGGTTCTACGCATACGAGTACTTATCAGAGTATCGGCACAATGATATGATAAATCCAATGAAAGAGCAAACGGAAATTCGGGAAAAACTCCATCAGCTTGCTCTCGACGCGCCGAAAACGAGCGGGGTCTACCTCTGGAAGGACGAGAACGGCGGGGTGATCTACGTCGGCAAGGCGAAATCCCTGAAGAACCGCCTTTCGTCCTACTTCGTCTCCGGCAAGGACTTGAAAACGCGCATCCTGGTTTCCCGCGCGCGCACGATCGAGTACATCACCACGGATAACGAGTACGAGGCCCTCCTCCTCGAGAACACCCTGATCAAGGAGCATAGCCCCCGCTACAACATCAACCTCAAGGACGGGAAATCCTATCCCGTCGTCAAGGTGACGAACGAGCCCTTTCCTCGGGTATACCGGACGCGCACGATACGGAACGACGGCGCGCGCTATTACGGCCCGTTCCCGAACGTCGCCGCCCTCGACCAGTTTCTCGACTTCGTCAAGCGCGCCTACCACTTTCGCCAATGCCGTCGCCTCGTCAAGCGCGCGGCGCCCTGCCTGTACTACCATATCGGCCGCTGCTGCGCTCCGTGCTGCGGGAAGGTGACCGAGGAGGAATACCGGCGCGAGCTTTCGGAATTCGAGCTCCTGATCGCCGGGGACGACGACGAGTCGATCGCCCGACTCGAGGCCGCGATGCGCGAGTCGGCCGCGTCCCTCGCCTTCGAGCGCGCGGCGCGGCTGCGCGACGGGATCGCGGCCATCCGCGAGCTCCGCGGCAGGAACGCCGTCGTCGATATGGACCCCGAGTCGCGCGACTACGTCGCTTGGGCCGCGGAGGGCACGATGGTAACCTTCGCCGTGCTCCAGATGCGCGCCGGTCGCCTCGTCGGCCGCGACCTCTACCGCGCGCGAAGCCTGATGGACGAGGAGGATATCCTGCCGGAGTTCCTGATGGCCTATTACGCCGACGCCTCGCGCGTGCCGGCCCGGATATTCGTCCCGACAGAGCGTGGCCTCGAGCTCGCGGCCCGATGGCTCGCCGAGGGGCTCGGGACCCGCGTCGACATCGAGGTCGTGGATCCCGGGGTCGGCGACGCGAACGCGGCCGCCGAAGGCGACGTCGTCGCCGAGAGCGCCCCGCCCGCCTATGGCGAGGACGCACGCGCCTTGGAGCGGCGGCACCGCGCCGCGATGGCGATGGCCCGCTTCAACGCGCGCGAGGACGCGGCCCGCCGACTGCGCGAGCGTGGCGACTTCCCCGCGCTCGAGGAACTCCGCTCGGTACTCTCGCTACCCGACCTCCCGCATCGCATCGAGGGCTTCGACATCGCCCACATCGGCGGCAGGCTCCCCGTCGCGAGCCTCATCTCGTTCAGGGACGGGAATCCGGACCGCAAGAACTACCGGATGTACCGGCTCCGCACGACGGACGGGATCATCGACGACTTCGCCTCGATGCGCGAGGTCGCGAGCCGCCGCTACTCGCGTCTCGTCAACGACGGCGATGAGCTTCCCGACCTCATCATGGTCGACGGCGGCCTCGGGCAGGTGAACGCCGTGCGCGGCGTGCTCGAGGCGCTCGGCGTCGAGATACCGATCGTCGGCCTCGCCAAGCGCGATGAGGAGCTCTACCTGCCCGGGCGGGGCGAGCCGCTCAAGCTCCCCCGCCGATCGGACGCGCTCCGACTCCTGCAGCGCGTCCGCGACGAGACCCACCGATTCGCGACGAGCAGGAACCAGCGTCTCAGGACGAAGGAAAACACCACGCTCGCCTTCGAGTCCCTGCCCGGGATCGGGCCGCGGAAGGCTGCGCGCCTGCTGAAGACTTTCTCGACCCTCGAGGAGCTCGCGCGGGTCGCGGCGTCAGGAACCGACGGGCGCGACGCGATCTCGCGGGCAGCCGGCCTCTCGGAGGCGCAGGCGACCGAGCTCGTCGCCGCGCTTCCCGCCCTTCTCGCGGAGCGCGAGGCCGAGCGCGGCCGACGCGCCGCGGGAGGCGCCGCCGCCGAGTCCGTCGACGTCATCCAGCTCGCCCAGGCCGCCCTATCGCAAGACAAAAAGGATGCATCGCTAAATACCGACAAGGAGACACACAACAAATGAAACGTGCCCATCGCCACCTCTTCGCCGGCTGTCTCGCCCTCGCCCTCCCATTCGCCGCGGGCGCGGAACCCGATGCGGGCAATAGGCCCGCCGAGATACTGAGCACCCGCCGCTCCTCACTCGAGTGGGCGTACCTCGAGCGCATCGCCTCGGGATCGATACCTCCCACGACCGTGCAGTCCATCTCGGACCGCGAGGCGCGGTACTACGGGCTCGAGCCCGCCCCCGCGCGGAAGCCGACGAGGAAGGAGATCGAGCGCGCGGCACGAGCGGCCGAGGAGGCGCGCGCCGCGGAAGCCGCCGACTCAAACGCCGCGGTCGAGGGCTCCGGGGCGAACCCTGCCGCGACGAAGGAGCCTCGCGCCCGCGTCCGCCCCTTACTCAGCCTTCAGCCCTTCGCGATGGCGTGGCACGGGCTCGACGTCTCGCGGCGCATGAAGGACGCGTCGTTGCTCGCGCGATTCCGCCTCGATGAACCCGCGCTAGTCGCCGGGGTCGCCTTCTCGTCGGCCTCGTTCTACGGGCGTTTCCAGCTGGACTTCGTCACCGATTCGATCGCCAAGTACGCGGACGAGGACGGCGTTACCGGCATCTGGGACCCGAAGGCGACGGTAAACTACTGGACCTTCCCCGACCTCGCGTACCTGTCGTACTCGGGCGAGAACCTGACCATCGCCGCGGGCCGCCTCCCCTCGGGCATCGGCCTCGGCGACTCGAACCTCTTCCTGAACGGGCAGGCGCGATGGTACGACCAACTCCAGTTCTCGTGGTGGTCCGAGCACTTCCGTTTCTTCGCTCTCTGGGGGACGTCCTCCTCGCACCTCAGCGAGGAGGAATACAACGTGCAGTTTTACACTACCAAGGCTCCGGGCGACGAGGACTCGTGGGGGTGGGACATCCTCAATAACCACGACGCCGCGACCCAGGCGATGATCCCGGCGAAGTTCTTCACCTACCATCGGATCGAGGTGAAGCCCTTTAGGTGGATCGGGTTCGGGCTCGGCGAGATGCAGCTCGTCGGCGGGAAGGCGCCGGACCTCACCAACCTTCTGCCCACGGTCCTTTGGCACAACACCTATACCGCGGGCCTAACCAACGTCATGCTCCACGTCGACGTGTGGTCCGTCCCTTATCCCGGGGTGCTCTTGTACGGGGAGTTCCTGATGGACGACTCGAAGAGCCCGTCGGAGGACAGGGCCGCGAAGCCGAACTGCTGGGCGTGGGAGCTCGGCGCCCGATGGGTCATCCCCGCGCGGCCCGCCGGCATGCGAATCGCCCTCCGCGCAGAATACAGCCACGTTGACGAGTGGACGTACAACCGCTGGCAGCCCTACCTCACGATGTACCAACGGCAGATGATAACCGGCGGGTGGACCGGGTTCGATATCCCGCTGGGACACCCCGAAGGCGGAGACGTCGACGTCTTCTCGCTGAGCGCCCTCGCCCTCGCGCGCGACGGGCGACGCGTCGAGGTCGGCGTCTCCTACGTGATCAAGGGGCCAGTCTACCTCGGGATGATCGACGAAAACGGGGTCCCGATCTATTACGATTACGACGAGTGGGCGGCGCCCGGCGATTCCCTCGACGAGGTGACGGGGAAGCCCGACATCCACCGGACGATCCTATCCGCGAAGGCCTCGTGGCCGATCACGGGAAGCATCGAGATATCCGGGGGCATTGACGTCCGCTTCGTGCGGAACGCCGGCCACGAGTCGGGCGAACGGGCGGTCGAGGGGATTTACAAGATTGCCGCGCGATGGAGCTACCGCTAACCGACGGCGACGACGCCTACTCGGCGTCCATGGCGGCGACGCGGCGCGCGTTCGCGCGCAGGAGCGAGTAGAGGCAAAGCTCAAGCCGCGTCTCCTGGAGGCCGGCCGATCGAAGCTCGAGGTCGGTCGACGAGAGAAGGGCGAGGGCGCGCGCCGTCGTGGGCGCGTCCCAACGCCGTGAGGCTAGGCGATACTGCTCGACCGCGCGCTTACTCGTGAAGCCCGCCTTCTTCAGCGAAAACTCGTCCATCGAGCCGGAGCCCGCGACTGACGCGGCCGCGAGCCGGTGCCAGTCCGCGAGCCGCCTGAAGCAGTAGGTGAGCCCGGCGATCGTCTGCACCGGCGACGAGTCCTTCGAGAGCGAGAGCTTCCCGTTGATGGCGAGGGCGGACTCGAGGTCCCCCTTCGCGAGGGCGTCGAATAGAGTGAACGCGCTCTCCTCGCGGTTGTGCGAAAGCACGCGCTCGACGTCGGCCTCGGTAAGGCGATATCCCTTCCCATGCACCAGGGCGAAGGGTTGGCACGCGGCGCGAAGCGCCTCCGTGTTGTTCTCGACGAGGTCGAGGATGGCGGCGACCGCCTCGGGCTCGATCTCCATCCCCTCGCGCCTGAAGAAGTCGGCGATCCACCGCTCCTTGCGGTCCTCGAACAACTCCCAGAATACGCGCTTATTCTCCTTGGGGACGGCGGCCTCTATGCGCCGATCGACGCCAACCTCGTCCGACGCGAGGACGAGGTACGCGCCCTCGGCGCCGCCGGAGGACGCGATCCAATCCGCGAGCTGGGTTACCTCGTCCTTGCGCGTGATACCCTCGGCGCCGCGAATGACGACGAAACGCGCGTCCGCGAAAAGGGACCCGTTCTGCAAAAGGGAGAGAGCCTCGCCGACGCGCACGTCGGAGGCGTACAGGACGTGGGAGTCGAGGTTGCCAGAGCGCTTGGCGCAGTCGGCGCGGAGCCGATCGATCGCGGCGTTCCGCTCGCCGATCTCGGGTCCGGTGAAAAGCCACACGGGCACGGTGTTATCGCTCATGAGAGCACTATAGCCGAAGAACGGCCCGCTTGTCCCGCCCCCTCGACGGCTCGAGGGCGTCCGCGATCGAGTTGACGAAGGCCGCGGTCTCCGCGATCTCGTCGCGGCCGCGCGGGACGGCGCGGAAGGAGTAGTCGCCGGCGGCGACCCTCGACGCGGCTTCCTCGAGGGCCAGGACGGGCTCGGACGCGCGCGCGCTAAGCGAAAGGGCCAGGATCAGGGCCATGATGAGCGGCGGCAGCCCGAAAACGGCGCAGAGCCACGCGACGAGCGAGGGCAAGCTCTCGCGCACGCGGGCGATCGCCGCCGCGCGACCGCTCGCCGCCCTGATCGAGGCGAGCTTCCCGTCGAGCCCCTCGGGCAGGAAGGACGTGTACACGCACCGATAGCGGACCGGGCCCGCGCGGACCGTCTGTCCCCATCGGATCAAGTCGGAGCCCTCGTCGGCGCCGAATATCCCGTCAGTCACGGCGTCCAGCCGGTCGCGCGAAAGGAAGCGGTCGGAGTCGCCGAGCTCGGCGACGGGCTCGTACGCGGCGCCCCCGCCTCCCCCGGACACGAGGTACACCTGCAGGGCGACGGCGTAGGCGTCGACCAGGCGGATGTCGGCCATCAAGTCGCCCGCGCGGGCTCGGTAATTCGATATCGCGAGCGCGGAGAGGAACCGGGAACCGACCCGCTCCACGTCGCGGACCCGCTCTGAAAGGTATAGGTCGGCGAGCTCGCTCGAGGCCTCAAGGGCCTCGGATGCCTCGGGGTCGAGCCAGGCGGTTGCCGCGGCGCGGGCGACGCTCGAGACCACCAGGGCCTGAGGGACGGTCGCGGCGGCCACGACGAGGGCGAAGCGCGCGAAAAGGCGGATGGGAAAGCGGCCGTTCCGGCGGCGGGAAAGGTGCTCGCTCAGCATGCCGAAAAGGAAAAGGGAGAGGAAGAGCACGGCCACGAAGGGCCCGATAGCCAAGAGAAGTATACCCTGGCTCGAGGCGAAGATGCGGGCGGAGAAGACGCCGTCGAGGCCCGCGCGGGCGAGCGCGTAGGACGCGGCCGTAACAAGGGCGAGGGCGAAGAGAACGAACGGCGGGCTATACAGGGCGGATCCCGCCCGGCGCCTAATGTGCCTCAATCTTCCTCGAACTTATTCTCGAACAGGGCCTCGATCGCGGCGATCGCCTCGCTCTCGTCGGGGCCGTCGGCGCAGATGATCAGGACGGAGTTGTAGCTCGCCGCCATGGTGATGATGCCCATGATCGACTTGGCGTTGATCCGGGTATCTTCCCGCTCTATCAGAATCTCGGACGCGAAGCGGTTCGCGGTCTGCGCGATCAGCGCGGCGGGTCGGGCGTGTATCCCGGCCCGGTTCTTGATCGTAACGCTCTTCGTTGTCATGCACCCATCCTTCAGTACGAGTCGTCGACGCCGTAATACGGCGCGCGCGCCGCGTCGGTCTCTATCCACTTCAGCACGTTCTGGTTGAATTCCTTCGCCGAGAAGTACCCCATGCTCTTGAGCCGCTCGTTCATCGCCGCGGTCTCCAGGATGATGGGAACGTTCCGGCCAGGCTTGACCGGTATCTCGAGCTTCGGCACCCGGACCCCGAGAATGTCCATCGTCAGCGACTCGGTGCCGATCCGGTCGTACACCTTGTTCGCGTCCCACTCCTCGAGCTTCGCGACGATCTGGACTTCCTTCCGCTCGCGGATGGAGCCGACGCCGTAGAGCTGGGTCACGTTGATGATCCCGAGCCCGCGTATCTCCATGTGGTGGCCGATGATCTTGTTCGCGCCCTGCCCGATCAGGCTGTTGCCGTTGACGCAGGATATCTCGACCACGTCGTCGGCGACGAGGCGATGCCCGCGCTCGATGAGCTCGAGGGCGGTCTCGCTCTTCCCGACGCCGGAGTCGCCCAGTATCAGGATGCCGAGCCCGTACACCTCGACGAGGACGCCATGGATGGACACGCGGGGGGCGAATATGTTCGAGAGGATTCGAAGGAGCCGCGACGAGAACTCGCTCGAGTCGAGCCCGGTCTGCAGGACCGGGCAGCCAGTCCGCTCGGCGACATCGAGGAAGGGCTTACCCGGCTCGAGGTTATGGGAAAAGATGCAGCACGGCAACTGATACGAGAACATCTGCTCGATGGTGTCGAGCCGTCCCTCGCCGATCAGTTTGTTAAGGTAGGCCACCTCGCCCCTGCCGAAAAGCTGAACTCGCTGAAAGGCGAAAGACTCGAAGAAACCCGAGAGGGCTAATCCCGGGCGGTTCAGGTCCGGAATGGTGATATCCCGAACCAGGCCACGCCGCCCGCAGACGCACCTCAGGTCGAGGGAATCGTGCTCCTTTAAGTCCAAATCAAGGAGGTCGAGTACGGAGAACCGTTTCGTGGCCATACTTGACTATACCCTTCCCCGGGCCTTCTTGTAAACCGAGTTTCGCTACTTCTTATCCTGGATCTTATCCTTCTCCTTCCGGATTTTTTGGTCCAGCACGTCCATCAGCTTGTTAACGCCGGCCGCGAAGTCGAACTCC
>JAKPSR010000090.1 GCA_029571425.1 Spirochaetota bacterium
GCGGCTCGCGCCGGTGACGAGGGCTTTTTTGCCCTCGAGCATTCGATTCATATCACGCTCCTTGTCGCTTACGCGTTCGGCAGGGCCTTTTGGAGGCTCCGAGCCGTGTATTGCATCAATTCGATGTCGTTCCCGTCGGGATCGCGCGCCCATGCTTGGATCGAGCCGTCCATCCCTTCCGTCGGCTCGGTGACCTCGATCCCGCGCGAGCGCATCGCCGCCCGCTCGCCCGCGACGTCGGGAACCTCGAGGCAGAAGTGCTGGTAAGTCGCGTCCTCGTGGCGACGGGGCGGGGTAGGCGAACCGCCCCACATCTCGGTCGCGCCCGCGTGGTCAAAGAGCTCGAGGAAGCTTTCGCCCCCGAGGGCGAAGTAGTGGCCGAACACGCGGCCGTCGGAAAGCTTAAGGGAGAAATGGATCGGGAGGCCGAGCCCGTCCCTATAGAACCGGGTCATCTCGGCGAACCGACTCGTGCGAAGGCACAGATGGGCTAGTCTAGTAATCATAAAGCCAATATGGTGCTAAAGGAAACAAATGTCAAGCGAAGAAAGAACGATAGAAAAAAATGGAAAACGCCGATCGTGTGGTGTATACTGATGGAAATTATCCGCGAGGTAATAAAAAAGTCGTGCGCGTAAGGCGCGGTGCGAGGTCGTATGAAGATTGCGTTTATTTCGGACATCCATGGGAATATCCACGCGTTCAAAGCCGTGCTGAAGGACATCAAGAGGGAAAAGCCCGACCGCATCGTCTTTCTCGGCGACGCGTCGACGCTTGGCATGCGCCCGGCGGAAACCCTCGAGCGGCTCGAGGCCCTCAAGTGCGACTGCATCCTCGGCAACCACGATGACTTCATGATCCATCCGGAGAAGATCGCCGAGTACACGAAGGACAAGCTGGTCATCGACACCGTCGAGTGGTCCCGCGCCCTGCACTCGGAGCGCCATCTCGCCTTCATCCGCACCTTCAAGGACACGCTCAGGATCAAGCTTACCGACTATCACGACATCTTTTGCTACCACGCCTCGCCGAAGTCGAACATGGAGAACATAAAGCCCGACACGCCCCTCGACAGCTTCGCGGGCCTCCTCGACGGGAAGCGCACGCTCTTCATCGGCGGGCATACCCACGTGCAGATGCTCAGGAACCAAACCGGGAACCGAGTCATTACCGCGGGAAGCGTCGGGCAGCCCTTCATCAGCTACGTGATGCCGCCGGTCAAGCATCCCTGGGCCGAGTACGCGACGGTATCCGTCGTCAAGGACCGGGTGCAGGTTGAGTTTAAGCAGGTGCCCGTCGACAACGATCTCATCAACCGCGAGATCATGGAGAGCGACAGCCCGATGAACGACTTCATCAGCGAGTTTTAGAATCGCCGTTTCCGTGCTATAGTCATTCTCATGAAACTTTCAGGCGCGCGCGTATTGATCACGGGCGCGGCGGGCGGGCTTGGCCTCGCCCTCGCGCGCGAGCTTGCCCGGTCTGGCGCGAGGCTTTGCCTCACCGACCGCGACGAGTCGCTTCTTGGCTCGGTCAGGGGCGAATTCCCCGACGCCGTCGTGCTTCCACTCGACGTCTCCGACGAGTCGTCCGCCGCCGCCTGCGCGGCGGAGGTCGCGCGCTCGTGGGCGGGGCTCGACGTCCTCGTGAACAACGCGGGGACCGTGTCGGGCGGCGACCTCGTCTCGGTAAGCCCGGCGCGCCACCGCGCGACGGTGGAGGCGAACCTCCTCGGGCCGATCCTCGTTACCCGCGCGTTCCTTCCCCTTCTCGAGAAATCGCCCGGCTTCCGCGTCGCCTTCGTCGCGAGCGCGTCTGGATACCTCCCGCTCCCGATGGCGGCGAGTTACGCCGCGACGAAGTGGGGCGTGCGCGGTTTTGCCGTCTCGCTCGAGGAGGAGTTCCGGATTCGAGGTTTCGGCGGAAGGCGAGTTCTCGTCGTTTGCCCCTCGTACATCTCGACGGGCCTCTTCGCCGGCGCCTCGGCCCCTTTCCTGACCCCGATACTCGAGGTGGGTAGCGTCGCTCGCGGCATCGCGCGGGCCCTGCGACATGACGCGCGCGTCCTTGACATGCCGTGGAGCGTGCACCTTCTCAAGTTCCTGGCGCGCGTCCTTCCGGATTCGTGGTATCGCGCGTTCCTTCGGGTCGCCGGCGTCGCCACGAGCATGGCGCGATGGACCGGGCGCGGGGGAACACGCGCGTGATCGCGATGAGTGAGTGTTATTTTGCTTGATTGTGCGTGATTGGGGCGAGATTCCTTGGTCGGGCAACCCGGACTCGAACCGGGGACCCCAAGTCCCCCAGACTTGTACGCTAACCACCTGCGCTATTGCCCGACCAAAGGATCTCCCACTAGGAAGTGAGGAACACTGTAGCATGACGCCATGGTCGTGTCAATACGGACCATATTCGCGCGCGCGTCGCGCCCGTTATTCCTTGCAGGAACCGGCGAAAAACGGTACACTTCAACCTGAACGCTCGAGGCATCGATGGACGCAGACACGACGAACGGATTGAGGGCAAAGGTTCTCATCGCGGAAGACGACGCGATCGTAGCGCTCGACCTGCAGGGCATGGTCTCGCGCCTCGGTTATGACGTGGTCGCGATCGTCGAGAACGGGCCGACCGCCATCGCGGCGGTTCAGCGCTTTCAGCCAGACATCATACTCTTGGACATGGTGCTTACGGGGCCGCTCGACGGGATAGAGGTCGCGCGCGAAATCCAAAAGGAACGCGCGGTGCCCATCATATTCTGCGTCTCGAGCCCGGACCTCTCGATACTCATCAGGGCGAAGGAGATATCCTACGCCGGCTATCTCCTTAAGCCGATCAGCCCGGACAGCCTATCGACGACGCTCGACACCGCGCTCTATAAATTCAAGCTCGAGCGCAGGGTCGAGCAGGCCGAGGCGCGATTCCGCCTCCTTTCGGACAAGAGCGAGATCGTCGAGTCGTTCTTCGCGGACAAGGCGGCGTTCTCCTGGGCGTGGACCGCCGAGACGGGCTCGCACGTTTCGGCGTTTCCCGACGAGCCCGACGAGCGCATCGTGTCGATCGAGTCGGCCATCGACGCGCGCTGCGCCTCGGCGTCCGTTGCGTCGGGCGGAGCCGCGCAGAGGCTATCGTTCTTGATCGGTCCCATCGATACCACGGAGGGCGCGCTCCATTTCGCCGCACTGGGGACCCTGTCGCCGGACGGGGCCCGCTATACCGGTTTTCTCGTGCCGCTCGATGTCGCGGCGCCCTAGCGGATGCCGTCCCATATCCTTCATTGCGTCGCGGGGGCCGCGGCCCTCGCGCGGCATCCCGGTCTCACGCCGACAGGCGCCGAGGAAATCCGCCTCTTCAACCTCAGCTGCCAGGGCCCGGATATCTTCACGCA
>JAKPSR010000092.1 GCA_029571425.1 Spirochaetota bacterium
GATCAGGGCGCGCTCCCGCTTCCCTACCTCGCCGACGGGGACCGTGACGGCGGAGTCGCTAATGTACCCATCGAGGTCGATCCCGATGTCGAGGGAAACGAGGTCGCCTTCCTTAAGGACGCGCTTCGGCGACGGGATGCCGTGGATGACCTCCTCGTTGACGGATATGCACGCCGCCCCGGGGAAGCCCTCCGCGTACCACGCGGGCTTCCCGCCCTCCTTCTTGATGAACTCGACGCAGAAGGCGTCCAGGTCGGCGGTGGTGACCCCGGCGCGCACGAGGGGAACGAGGTCCCGATATAACCGGGCGAGGGCCTTGCACGACCTGCGGATCCCGTCGATCTGCCGTTCATTCTTGATGCGTATCATTTCTGGGCAACTCCTAGTTCGCGCTTAAGGGCGGAGACTCCGGCGAGGCGAGGCTCGCGCGAGAGCGCCTCGTCGAGGCAGGCGGCCGCAGTCCGGCCATCGCCCATCCGATGGTATATACGCGCCATCTCCGCGAGCACGTACGCGTCGTCCTTCTTCCCGAGGCCGAGCTCGAGCGCGGTCTCCAGGCACTCGAGGGCGAGCTCGTCCCCCGCCGAGTCGACGAGAGGGCCGCGGAGTATCGATCGCACGAAGGCAATGACCTCCGGGAAAAAGTGCTTAAAGTACGGCCGCTTCCGCTCGAGGTTAACGACCTCCGCGAGGAGGATAAACGCCTCGTAGGCGTCGCCCCGGGCGTTGAGCTCCTCGGCGAGGATGAAACCGCAGTCCATGAAGTCCTCGCGATCGAAGAAGCGCGAAAGGGCGAAACCGCCGGGCCGCGCGCGTTGCGCCCGGTACTCGGCGACCGCCTCGTCCTCGAGCTCGTGAAGGAGGTCGAAGAAAATCAGCTTCGCCCGGCTCTCGGCGTCGTCGCGCTCCATGAGCCAAAGCCGATAGTCGAAGCCGGCCTCGCCGCCCGTGGCCGAGCGGCGGAACTGCGCATAGACGGCGTCGAACTCGGCGCGTCGCGCGGGATCGGAAAGGGTCTCGTACGCGCTGATGAGCTCGCGCATCTTCCGCGCGTTGTCCTCGCCCGCGGCGCCGCCCTTGCCGGCCACGTCGGGATGAAGGCTTTTCGCGCGGGCGCGGAAGGCGCGCTTAATCTCGGCGGCCGACGATGCGGGCCTAACGCCGAGGACCCGGTAACAATCTTCCATCGAGGCCCGCTTCAGCCCAGGCTCTTGCCCGCCGCCAAGGCGGACTCCGCGCCGGCCACGGCCTCGAAGTAATCAATCTTCATTCCCTGCCTCTCCATTTCGGCCATCAGCTCCCGAAGGAGACGGCCGGAACCGAGGAGGGACTTAACGACGACGGCGGCGCCCTTCTTCCCGACGAGGGTGCCGGCCTGCGACAGGGCCTCCCGGACACGCGCGGGCACGCGACCGCCGAACGGGGACACGGGGCGAAGCACGACGGCGACGTAATCGTAGAGGGCAAGACGCGGAGACTCGGCCGCGAACCCATCGAGGACGACCACCTCCGCGCCCGCCGAGCGGGATCCGCGCTCGAGGGCCTCGAGGATTTCCGGGGACGTACCCCCCTTAGCGAACGAAACTATGGCAACGCGCATGCCGTCCCCCTTACGCGAGCTTATACAGCTGCTCGACCATCCGCTCCTTGACCACGAGGACGGAGCATCTCGAGTTGAGGAGGATCGACTTCAGCGTGGTCGACCCAACTTCCTTCTGGTCCGTCGACTCGCGATCGGAGCCGCCGACGAGTATGGTATCCGCCTTCCGCTCGTCCGCGCAGGCGATCACCTCCGACCATATCGCCCCCTTGCGGAGCTCGGTCTCTATCTTGACGCCCTTTGCCTTGCCGAGCTCGTCGACGAAGGCGAGGTAGCGCTTGCCGTTCTCCTCGAGGCTCTGCTCGTACTCGCGGCTCTCCTCCTCGATGAAAATGCGGTTGAGGGTGAGTTGCTTGATCGTCGCTGTGTCGACGACGTAGACGGCGTTCACGCGGACGCGGTAGAGCTTGGCCATGAGCACGGCGTACCGGACGGCGTTTATCGACGCGTCGGTCCCGTTGACCATCACGAGCACGTTCTGAAAAAGCGGCTTGATCATCTCATCGACCCCCGTTTCTCGCCTTGAGCGCCTTCAGCACGAACACGTTCTCGCGCTCGCGTTCCTCAAGGACGCTCTCGATGTATGCCTTCGTCTCCCGCGTCTGCGGAATGACCTGCTTGTCGAGGGCGTTTACCCGGCGCTGGGTCTTCTTGACCTCGCGCGCGAGGCGCCACACGATCGTCCTGATCGACGCCATCTCCGTCAGTAGGCGGAGGAGCTCGAAGAAGTCGATCATCACCCGGTCGCAGTCCGCGTAGGAGTTAAGGTAGCTCCACGCGAGACGGCGCCTCGGCAACTCAACCGAGATGGTGGAGAACCCCATGCCGGCGATCGTCACCTGCTTCTCGCGGACGTCGAAGTCGTAGGACACCGTCCGCGAGGCGCGCTCGACGTTCTCGCGCCCGACGGCCATGAACATCCTGCGAAGCGACGGGTACGCGCGCGCGACCTGCTTCTCGATGTCCGACTCCAAAAGCTTAACACGCTCGACCATCTGCATCAGCTCCATGACGAGGATCTCGCGCTTTTGCTCGAGGAGCTCGTAGCCGTCCCGCGCGATCGCGAGCTGTTCCTTTACGGCGAGGAGGTTTGACTTGGTCGGGGCGACGGGGAGCCTTGCCATCCTAAGCGCGCCCCTTGCCGCCCGACTCAGGCGGCGCGGCCGCCAGGGCCGGCTTCATGTAGCGCTCGATGTACTCGCCCTTGACCCGGTAGAGCTCGTCGCGCGGCAGGATCGAGAGGAGCCGCCAGCCGATGTCGAGCGTCTCCTCGATCGAGCGATTCTCGAACTCGCCCTGGGTCAGGAACTTTCCCTCGAAGAGCTCGCCGAACTTTAGGTAGAGCTTGTCGCCGTCAGAGAGCTCCTCCTCGCCGATGATCGCGGCGAGGTTGCGGATGCCCTTGACCTTCGAGTAGGCGGCGAAAAGCTGGCTCGACACGTCCTTGTGGTCCTCGCGGGTCATCCCCTTCCCGATCCCGTCCTTCATGAGGCGCGAGAGGCTCGGCAGGCCAGCGACCGGGGGATACACCCCCTTCTGAGAGAGCTCGCGGTCGAGGACGATCTGACCCTCGGTGATGTAGCCGGTGAGGTCCGGTATCGGGTGGCTGATGTCGTCGTTCGGCATCGTCAAAATCGGTATCTGCGTGATCGAGCCGGTCGATCCCTTCACCTTTCCCGCGCGCTCGTAGAGCTCGGCGAGGTCCGAGTAGAGGTATCCCGGGTATCCCTTGCGGCCGGGGACCTCGCCACGGGTCGTCGATATCTCGCGGAGCGCCTCGCAGTAGTTGGTCATGTCGGTAAGGACGACGAGGACGTGCATCCCGCGCTCGTACGCGAGGTACTCGGCGGCGGTAAGGGCGCAGCGCGGGGTGATGATGCGCTCGATCGACGGGGCGTCGGCGAGCGAGAGGAACATCACGACGCGAGAGAGGACGCCCGACTTTTCGAAGGTGTCGATGAAGAAGCGGGCGACGTCGTACTTGATCCCCATGCCGGCGAAGACCATCACGAAGCCCTCGTCCTCGCTGAGGATCCGCGCCTGGCGTATGATCTGCGCGGTAAGCCTATTGTGCGGCAGGCCGTTCCCGGAGAAGACCGGGAGCTTCTGCCCCCGGATCAGGGTGTTCATCCCGTCGATCGCGGATATCCCGGTTTGGATGAAGTCGCGCGGGTAGACGCGCGCGTAGGGGTTGATCGGGTTCCCGTTGACGTTGACGAGGCGTGAGGAGTAAAGCTCGGGATAGCCGTCGATGGGCTTGCCGAGGCCGTTGAAGATGCGCCCCATGAGCCCTTCCGATACGCGGAGCTCCATCGGGGTCTCGAGGAATTCGACGGTGGTGTCGTCCAGGCTGAGACCGGAGGTCGAGCCGAATATCTGGACGACGCAGTGTTCCTCGGAGACGTCGATGACGCGCCCGGTGCGGACCTCGCCCGAGCGGTCGCGGACCGCGGCGATCTCCCCGTACGAGACGTTCTCGCGCCGCCTCACGATGACGATGGGCCCGTCGACCGACTGGACGCCCTTATACTCGACTCCCCTCATACTGTCTCCACCTTGCGGTACAGCCGCTCGAGCTCGTCGAGCTCCTGGTTCATCCGCGCCTCGACGCCGGATATCCCGGCCGCGTCCTCGTTCGCGAAGGTCGTCTTGATCCGGACGATCTCCTCGCGGCACGAGAGGGCCGATATCTTGGCGAGCGGCGCGCCGTTCCTGATGATGGCGAGCGACCGCCTATAGAAGTCCATCATGATCTTGAGGATCACTACCTGCTTCGCCGGGACCGAGAACATGTCGACCTCGTCGAAGGCGCTCTGCTGGAGAAATCCGTTCTTCACCATCTCGGCGACGACCAGGATGATCCGCTCCGTGTCGGGCAGGACGTCCGGCCCGATCAGGCGGACGATCTGCTGAAGGCGCTGCTCGCGCTTCAAAAGCTCGAGCGCTTGGGCGCGCACGGAGCTCCAGCGCGGGTCAAGGCGGTCCCACCACGCGCGGACCTCCTCCGCGTACTCGGAGTAGGACTCGATCCAGCCGATGGCCGGGTAATGGCGGGCGTTCGCGAGCTCGCGGTCGAGTGCCCAGAAGCAGCGGATAAAGCGCTTCGTGTGCTGGGTGACCGGCTCGGAGAAGTCGCCGCCAGGCGGGGACACCGCCCCGATGACGGAGATCGAGCCTTCGCCGCCGGAGAGCGGTACGACGCGACCGGCACGCTCATAGAACTCGGCGAGCCGAGTCGGCAGGTACGCGGGGAAGCCCTCCTCCGCCGGCATCTCCTCCATGCGGCCCGAAAGCTCGCGCAGGGCCTCGGCCCAGCGGCTCGTCGAGTCGGCCATGATAGCGACGTCCATCCCCATGTCGCGGTAGTACTCGGCGAGGGTGATCCCGGAGTAGAGGGACACCTCGCGGGCGGCGACGGGCATGTTCGACGTGTTCGCGATCAGGATCGTGCGCTCCATCAAGGAGCGGCCGGTCCTCGGGTCGATGAGCTCGGGAAACTCGGAGAGGACGTCGGTCATCTCGTTGCCGCGCTCCCCGCAGCCGATGTAGACGATGAGGTCGGCATCGCACCACTTCGCGACGGCATGCTGGGTCATCGTCTTCCCGGTGCCGAAGCCGCCGGGAATCGCGGCCGTGCCTCCCTTCGATAGGGGAAAGAAAACGTCGATGACCCGCTGACCGGTGATCAGCGGCTCGGAGACGGTGAGTTTCCGCGCGAAGGGGCGCGGGCGGCGGACCGGCCAGTGATGGGCGAGGAAGATTTCCTCGCCGAGCTCGGTGCGCGCGATCGGCTCGTCGATGGTGTACTCGCCCGCCGCGGCGGCCCAGGCGAGGCTCCTCCCGCGAACGGTCGGCGGGACCGAGATCGCGTGGTTCACGGACTCCGTCTCGCGCACGTAGCCGAGGACGGCGCCCGGCGCGATCGCGGCACCCGAACGAAGGGCCTCGGCAGGCTCGAGCCGCCACTTCCGCGCGGCGTCGAGGGGCTCGCTCCGCTTCCCCGGCTCGAGGAACGCGCCCGAGGAGGAAAAAAGGCTCTTAAGGGGACGCTGAATCCCGTCGTAGATCGTGCCGACGAGGCCGGGACCAAGCCTGACCGAGAGCGGGCGGCGATGGCAGACGGCTTTCTCGCCGACGCGCATCCCGGTGTCGTCCTCGTATACCTGTATCGTCGCGACCCCGTCCTTGAGTCGAATGATCTCGCCGATCAGGGCGGCCTCGCCCACGTCGACGACGTCGTATAGGCCGCAGGCACCGAGGCCCTCGGCGTAGACGATCGGGCCCGAGATCCGGGTAACCCGACCGGTAACGGTCTCGTTCTCGCTCATCTCGGCAACCTCCCGCCGAGGAGCGCGTCGGCCATCTCCTGGCGCTTCGTGGAAAGGAGTTCTTCGCGAATCTCGCCCATCGTCGCGCGGCATGACACGATCCCGTCGGCCGATTCGAGCACGATTCCCTCGTCAAGGGCCGCGACGGGGGTGGCGGGCGCGCAGGAATTCCCCGCGGCGCAGGAAGCGGCGAAGTCGGCGGCCGCAACCGCCTCGACCGAGGAGAGGGTGATCGGGCCAAGGGCCCGCTCGGCGACCGCGCGCGCGCGAGCCGCGTCCATGCCGACAGCCCGCACCGTGACCGGCGAGCCTGAGAGGGCGCTCGCGTACCGCGAGGCGAGGGAAACGAGGAGCGCGTCCTTGCGCGTTGTCGAGAGGCCCGCGAGGTACGCGTCGAGGGCGGCCCGTACCTCGCGGTCGACGAAGGACACGAGGCGCCGCTGCTTCTCGAGCGGAACCGCCGAATCCGAGTCGCGCGCGTGGGCCTCGGCCCGCCGAGCGTACTCGGATTCCTTCTCGCGCCGAGTCGCCTCGACGCGCGCGTCGACCGCCGCGAGGATATCGGCGCATTCCGTTTCGGACGCCTTCAGGATGCGCTCGGCCTTTCGGCGGGCGTCCTCCTGTATCTCGCGGTCGAGTATCTCAGTAGAACGAAGCTCTTCCATACAAAACCAATCCCTTTGGCACGCGTCCTAGACGTGGATGCCGATCGCTTCCCGTATCGAGTCCGTCAGGGTCTTCCGCCCCTCGACGTGGCCGTGCAGCGAGGGAATCTCGACGATGAGCGGGTATTCCGCCCCCATCTGCCACTCGCGCACTTCCTCCTCGAGCATGGCCGAGACCTCCTCGGTGAGGATGAGGACCTTCGGCCGCTCCCCCTCGACGGGCGCCTGCGAGAGGAGGCCGACCCGCCCGGTCGCCCGGGCGAAGGCGTCGACCGCCTCGTCGCGCGTGTTCGCCACGGTCCCGCCGACGCCCACGAGGGCGAACGCGAGGACGAGCTCCCGCTCCCCGATGACGGCGTATTTCACAGGAGGATGATAAGCAGGGCCACCAGGAAGCCCCAAAGGCAGATACCCTCGGCGAGGCCGACGAACGGAAGGGCCTTGCCCGAGAGCTCGGCGTTCTCGCTCATCGCGCCCATGGCGGCCGCGCCAATGCGGCCGACGGCCATGCCGCCCGCGATGCACGCGAAACCGACGGCGAGGGCCGCGGCCACGTATTTAATGGCGGCGGGAGAGGCCGCCGAGGCGGCGACTTCTCCGGCCGCGGCGACGGCCGCGGATCCTTGCTCGGCGTTCGCCGGCGCGGCGGCTTCCTCGGCGACGGCGAAGGCGAGCGCGAGGGCGAGCATCGCGGCGACGGATACTAAAAGCTTGCGGTTCATGTTAACTCTCCTTGTATTTGAAGCGGAAGGGCTTAAACTCCTTCCCCGTCTCGGTAAAGAACTTCGAGAAAAACTCGTAGTACTGAAGGCGCACGACCTGGATCGTGACGATCAAGCCCTCCAGCACGATGATGATCGCGTTTCCGAACACGCCGATGACGAGGCCGCCAGCGGAGAGCGACCCGCCGACGAGGTCCGACATCGTGAAGATGATAAAGCTCAGCACCGCGTGCGAGAGGGCGAAAGCCCCGACGCGGAGGAAGCTCACCGAGTTCGAGATATAGGTCGACACGACCTCAAGAAGCTCGACGATACCCTCGATGAACGCGGAGAAAAGCCCGTTCTCGAGGACGGGGCGATGCCCCTCGATGAGGCGGGTCAGGGGCTCGGCGAAGAAAAGCCCAAGCAGGGGAACGCCGACGGCGACTGCGTCGTACCATCGTAACCCGCCGCCCGCGACCGCGACGCGCGCGACGGCGCCGACGACGTACCAGAAGAAGATCGCCCCGCATAGCCCCGTCTTGCTGAAGATCGCCTTCGCCGGGCGGCCGAGGGCGAACTGGTTGACGATGTTGATGACGAGCCCGATCGAGTTGACCACGAAGCCGATCGCGAGGGTAAAGCCGAAGAAGATCATCAGCTTACCCATCGCCTCGCGGGAGGGCATCAGCTCGAGTATCCTTTCCCTCGGCTCGCCGAAGAGCCCGGTTACCCACTCGCTGAACGGAACGAGGAGCTCGCCGTTCGCGAAGAACTCGCCGGTCAGGAGGCCCATCACCGAGCTCGAGCACCCGATCGCGATGAAGATCGGGCCGAAGTGCCGCCACCTCGCGAGCGGACGGGCGAAGCCGGTAACGAGGGAGACGCCGAGAAGCAGGAATACGAGGCCCTGCCCGACGTCGCCGAACATGATCCCGAAAAGGAGGGTGAAGAAGAAGGCGACTATCGGCGTTGGGTCGATCGTGCCGTAAAGCGGCGCGCCGTAGCTGAATATCATCCGCTCGAAGCTCTTCACGAACGCGCCGTGCCGGTAGCTGACCGGGACCTTTTCCTTCCCGCTCTTCACCGACGGAACCTCGCCCGGGTCGTAGACCCTGATCGCGACGCGGCCCTCGGTCATCTCGTCGAGGTCCTTCATCAGCGCCACCGCGTCGTCCGCCGCGATCCAGCCCCGGACCCGGTAGACGAGCTGGGTCGACTCGAGGGACTCGCGGACCTCGCCGACCTGGGAACCGAGGGCGAAGGTCTCGACGAGGCGAAGGAGCTCAGCGCCGCGGGCGTGGGCGAAGCGCTTGCGCTCGGCGGCGATCTCGTCAAACCCGCGCGCGGCCTCGTCGACCTGCGCCTTGAGGCCGGCGAGCACGTCGTCGGGAACGCCCTTAAAGTCCTTCGGCACCTCGATCGGCACGAAGCCGAATCGTTTAAGCTCGGTGTCGAGGGCGAAGCGGCCCTTCTTGGAGGCGGCGGCGAGCACCCTCGTCCGGTCATCGCCCAGGGCGACGACGACCGCGCGGTCCCCGAGCGCGAAACGAAGCTCGTCGAAGACGGAGGGGTCGATCTTCCCGATTCTAAGCGAGAGGAAGGTGAGATGCTCGAGCTCGCTGTAGGCGACCTTGAGGTTGGTGAAAGCGCGGGCCTCGTCGTAGGCGCCGGATACGCGCTTTTGCCGCTCGGCCGCCTCGACCTCGCGCTTCTTGATTTCCTCGCACGCGTCGGCGAGGCGGGCGGCGGCTTCCGCGTCCCGCTCGGTGGGGATGGACACGGCCTTCGAGAACTCGAGCGGCTCCGGCAGTCCGAGGTAGACGCGGCACGCCTTGAGACGCTCAAGGGCGGCGTCGCGCGACGCGTCGCGCGGGAGGCCCGAATAGTCGACCTCTCCCTGGATCTCGAAGTTCGCGCGCTTCCCGAGGTACTCGAGGACGCGGTCCACGTCCTGGCGCAGGATCATCAGCTCGACGAGCTTCATCGCGGTCGTTTTAAGCATTCTGACTCTCCCCCATGAAATCCTGTATCTGCGAGTCCGTAAGCCCAAGCCTGATGCCCTCCGCGGCGACGCGGATCATCTGGGTCTCGAGCTGCTTGATCCTGAAGAAGGCCACCAGCGTGCCGACGGAAAAAGGATTCTGGTGGAACGAGCGCATCGCGAGGCGCGAGAGGCGCCGGTCGCCGGCGAGCTGGGCCCAGCGGGGGTCGACGGTCCAGGGAACGCCCTCCTCGTGCGGGTTGAGGAGCCAGGCGTAGCGCCACGCGGACCATTCCGGCCACGAGTCGAGCGGCGTCTCGAGCGCGTCCATCGCCGCCCGGCACAGCGGGTCCTGCGCCTTCGGGACGTTTCCCGATCCCGCGAGCAGCGGCACGATCTCGTCGGCGGAAAGCCCATAATACGCGCGAAGGCGGAGCGTCCATACCGCGTTCTGCAGGGATATCTCCTCTCCGACGAAGGGCTCGGCGGTTTGCCTCTCGGAGCGGGGAAGCGACTCGAGGGCGCCCCAGAGGGAGCGGTAGTACTCGTGGTCGAGACGGGTTTCCCAGACGACGGCCTCGTCGCGCTCCGGGACGCGGTCGTACCAGGCGACGGGGGAACCGCGGGTGACCGCCGCGAGGTCCGGCCACCGCGACGCGTCGATGACGGAGAAAGACCCGACGTCGACGAGGCGGGGACGCTCGGTCGCCCCAAGCGCGAGCGCGGAGGACATCGCCTTCAAGTTCGCGAAATCATAAAACGAGAGAAGGGCGCGGGACACGGGGTCGGGGGTATCGTACATCGCGAGGAGGCCGACGAAATCGGCGATCGCCTTATCCTCGCTCTTTCGTTCGATTAGTTGGGCGAGCATGCCTTCGGGGACGAGGGGAACCTCGCCGCCAAAAAGGAGTGACCAAAGATCGGGAAGGCGCCTCGCCTCGAAGAGCCGGCGCGCGCGCGTTCCGACGAAGGAGCGGGCGTACATCCCGCAAGCCTTGGCGTAGACGTAGCAAGAGGCCCCGGCGCGTTCCATGCCGCTTACCCGAAGAGGACGCCGTCCAGGT
>JAKPSR010000102.1 GCA_029571425.1 Spirochaetota bacterium
TCTCGCCCTCTGGGATCGCGCCGCCGGACTCTTTACGCCGCTCTACGCGGCCGCCGACTTCGGCGTTCCCGACGGGTCGCAATGCGTCGCCCTCGACCGGATAGGCTCGATGTGGTACGCGTCCTTTAAGTCCGAACGCGATGGGAAGGTCGAATTCACCTATCTTGAATTCCCGCGTTTTCCCGAGCGGGCGGAAACGGGGGTGCGCCTCGCGGATGTGCGGAGGATCGACGCGGACGCGTACCAACGATCGGTACGCCCATTCCCCTATGAAAGCGCGCCCGAGGCGTTACGGACCCTGCTCGCGCGCGTCCCGGAGTCGACCGCCATCTCGGTGCGGGTTCACGCGCCCGGCCTCGTGGCGCCGGAAACCTATCGGCGCGACGCGGAAGGCGCGGAGCCGGTGTCTGGCACCGCGTGGCTGACGGGACCGACGAGGGCCGCCCTCTTCGCTGACGGGACCCTCTACGTAGCCGAGGGCGGCGCGACCGAGGCGCGCGTGCTTCGACTTCCGCCCCTCTCGGCGGGATATCGATACACCGAGTTCGTCCTCTCCGGCCGCACCCTGATCGCGGCATGGGAGGAGCAGCGGTTCTTCGAGACCGGCCGCGCCGGCCTCCTCGAGGTGAACTTGGCCCTGTTCGACGGGGAGCACGCCCACGATCCCTACTAAGGCGGGCGACGCGAAGATGTGGTATACTTGGCGTATGGGCATCAAGAAACGGGCGCTCGCCGCCCTCGCGATCGCGATAACCGTACCGCTCGCGGCCGAATACTCCCCGTGGACCTTTTTCGGCGGTCTCAACCTCATCTATAACTCGGACGGCTCGGGCGTGTCCTTCGCCCCGAAGGCGCAGGACGATGGTTCGCCAGGCGGGCTTTCGAGCGCGCCAAGCCCCCTGCGCGGGTTCCTCGGCCTCGAGTACCGCTATCCCTTCCGCGACCGGATCGTCATTTCTCCCTCCGTATCCCTGTGGTCGGTGAAATACCTTTGGGCGGACGACCGCGCGCTACCGGCCGAGATCGAGAACCGAACGGCGATGGTCCCGTCGATCTTCCTGGAGGTTCCCTTCCTCTATACCTTCGAGCGCGGCGATTTCCTCTTTCGGGCCGGAGGCGGGCTCGGCTTCCTGATCCGGTACGCCTTTCTCGAGTTCGGCGTCGACGCCGACGAGAAGAGCTACGAGGAAGACCTCAGCGCGGGCCAGCAGGTGGCGAGGATCAACCGTTATCTCTGGTCAGACGCGCGATGGGTCTACCCCACCCTGCAAGGCGAGATGACCTATCGGCTCGAGAATGGCTGGGGCGCGGGGCTCACCCTCAGGGTCGGGATTCCGATCTTCAACCTCTGGGCGACGCCCTCGGTTCCCTTCGCCGATTCCCTGATGGTGATGGTGGCGGTGACTATAACCCCACCGCGCGCGACGAAACCCGCTCCCGCAGATAGTCAATGAAGCCGTCGAGCGGCATCGTCCGCTGCGAGCCGTCTCGGGCGCGCACGGAGACCGTCCGCTCGTCCATCTCCCTCTGGCCGACGACGAGCTGGTAAGGGACCTTAAATCCCTGGTGCTTGCGTATCTTCGCGTTCATTCGGTCGTTGTCGAGGTCAGCGCGCGCGCGGAAGCCCGCGTCGGCGATCGCCTTCGCGACCTCGGCGGCGTAGGCGTCGAAGCCCGGCGCGACGGGGACGACGACGACCTGCCGCGGGCAAAGCCACACGGGAAGGGCGCCCGCGTAGTTCTCGATCAGGATGCCGATGAATCGCTCGAGCGACCCGAGGGCCGCGCGATGGAGCATGATCGGGTGGTGCCGCGCGTTGTCCTCGCCGATGTACTCGGCGTCGAGCCGCTCCTTCGACGGGAGGTTCGGGTCGACCTGGATCGTCCCGCACTGCCACTGGCGGCCGAGCGCGTCGACGAGGGTGAACTCGAGCTTGGGTCCGTAGAATGCGCCCTCGCCGGGCGATACCTCGTAGGCGAGGCCAGCCGCCTTGCACGCGTCGGCGAGCGCGGCCTCGGCGCGGTCCCAGCTCTCGTCCGAGCCGACCCGCTTCTCGGGCCGAGTCGAGAACTTGACGAGGATATTGTCGGGATCGAACCCGAAGTCCCGATACATGCTCTTGAGGAGGGCGCAGAACTTCGCCACCTCCGAGGATATCTGGGCCTCGGTGCAGAAGATATGCCCGTCGTCCTGGACGAAGCCGCGCACCCGCATGATCCCGTGCAGCGAGCCAGAGGGCTCGTTCCGCGTGCATGAACCGAACTCCGCGATGCGGAGCGGGAGGTCGCGGTAGCTCTTTATCCCCTGCTTGAATATCTCGATATGGCCGGGGCAGTTCATCGGCTTGAGGGCGAAGAGCCGCTTCTCGCTCTCCGTGATGAACATGTTCTCGCGGTACTTCGCCCAATGACCGGAGCGTTCCCAGAGTCCCTGCGGCATCACGAAGGGGGTATTGACCTCGTGGTAGCCGTCGGCGCGTATGCGATCGCGAACGTAGCCTTGGATCGTCAGGTAGAGGAGCCAGCCGTCCGGGTGCCAGAAGATCTCGCCGGGGTTCTCGTCGTCGATGTGAAAGAGATCGAGCTCCTTGCCGATGCGGCGATGGTCACGCCGCTCCGCCTCGGCGAGAGAGTCGAGGTAGGCCTTGAGGTCGGCGGGCTTCTCCCACGCCGTCCCGTAGATGCGGGTGAGCATCGGGCGCTTCTCGTCGCCGCGCCAGTAAGCGCCGGCGGTCTTCATCAGCTTGAAGGCTTGGGCGTTGATCTCGCGGGTATTTTGCACGTGGGGGCCGCGGCAGAGGTCGAGGAAGGAGCCGGATCGATACACCGAGATCGTCTCGCCCGCGGGAAGGTCCTGGATAAGCTCGAGCTTGAAGGGCTCGTCGCGGAAGAGCTCGAGCGCCTTCTCGCGGCTCACCTCCTCGCGGACGAAGTCGTGGTTTCCGCCGAGGATGCGGCGCATCTCCTTCTCGATCTCGGGAAGGTCGTCCGGCGAGATCGGGCGGGGAAGCTGGAAGTCGTAATAGAAGCCGTTCTCGATGACGGGGCCGATCGCGACCTTGGA
>JAKPSR010000119.1 GCA_029571425.1 Spirochaetota bacterium
GCGGCATTGGCGACGACGCCATTGCCCCAAGCTCGGAAGCGCGGGTCGCGTTTCACCTTGACGGGGTGTATCTTAGCCGGCCGCAATCGACCATGGCGAGCTTTTTCGATGTCGACCGGGTCGAAGTGGTGCGCGGCCCGCAAGGGACGTTGTACGGACGTAACGCAACGGCTGGCGCAATCAATGTTCTGACAAAAGACCCTACCGACACGCTGGACGGCTATATTAGCGGAACCGTCGGCAACTATGATCTGTGGAAGGGCGAAGCCGCGGTGGGCGGCCCGATCGCCCTCGTCGAGGAGGGCGACCCGATCTCGATCGACATCAACGCCTACCGAGTGTCGCTCGACGTGTCGGACGAGGTTCTCGCGCGCCGCAGGGCCGCGTGGAAGGCCCCCGCGCCGAAGGTGACGAAGGGCTACCTCGCGCGCTACGCGCGAATGGTCACCAGCGCCGACTCGGGCGCCATCCTCTCGGACGAGTAGGCCGGGAGACGACAAGGATTTCGGAAGGGGACGGAAGGAAGCGTATGAAACACACTGGCGCAAGGATCGTGATCGAGACCCTCATCGAGCAGGGGGTGACCACCGTGTTCGGCTACCCGGGAGGGACGATACTGAATATCTACGACGAGCTCTACAAGAACTCGGACCGGATATCGCACGTCCTGACGGCGCACGAGCAGGGCGCGGCCCACGCGGCCGACGGCTTCGCACGCGCGACCGGAAAGACGGGCGTCGTCTTCGCGACGAGCGGGCCCGGGGCGACGAACCTCGTCACCGGGATCGCGACCGCCTATATGGACTCCGTCCCCGTCGTCGCGATCACCTGTAATGTCCCGACGAACCTCCTCGGGAAGGATAGCTTCCAGGAAGTGGACATCACCGGGATCACGATGTCGATCACCAAGCACAACTATATCGTGCGCGATGTTGCCTGCCTCGCGGACACGATCCGCGAGGCCTTCCTGATCGCGCGGTCGGGAAGGCCGGGCCCCGTCCTCATCGATATCCCCAAGGACATCACCGCCGCATCGACCGAATGGGAACGCGTCGACCCGGCGTCGTTCACCTCATCGCACGCGAAGAGCAAGGTACCCGCGCCGACCGAGGGCGAGCTCGCGCGCGCCTGCGAGCTCCTCTCGAAGGCGAAGCGGCCCTTCTTCTACGTCGGCGGCGGCGTCGTCATCGCCGAGGCGGCCAACGAGCTCCGCGCGCTCGCCGAGCGGCTCAACGCTCCCGTCTCGGTAAGCTTGATGGGTAAGTCGGCGTTCCCCGCCGGTCATCCCCTCTGTACCGGGATGATCGGCATGCACGGGACCAAGGCCTCGAACACCGCCGCGAACCGCTCCGACCTCCTCGTCGCGATCGGCGCGCGCTTCTCCGACCGCGTGATCTCGGACCCGGCGCGCTTCGCGCGCGAGTCCGCTATCCTGCAGATCGACATCGACCCGGCCGAGATCAACAAGAACGTCCGGACCGAGGCTTGCGTCAACGGGGATATCAAGGGCATCCTCGCCGAGCTCGCGAGGCGCGTCCCCGAGCGGAAAGCCGACTCATGGAACCGGCAGGTGGAGGAGTGGAAGTCACACGTCCCCGCGATGTACTCGAAGAAGACCCCGCTTCACCCGAAGTTCGTCCTCGAGACGGTGCACCAGACGCTCGGCGACGACACCATCATCACGACCGAGGTCGGCCAGCACCAGATGTGGGTCGCCCAGTTCTATCCCTTCTCGAAGCCCCGAACCTTCCTGACCTCGGGCGGGTTGGGGACGATGGGCTACGGGACCGGGGCCGCGATCGGCGCGCAAACCGCCTGCCCCGACCGCCGCGTGGTGCACGTCGCCGGCGACGGGTCCTTCCGCATGAACCTCAACGAGCTCGCGACGATCTCGCACTACAAGCTCCCGATCATCATCATCGTCGCGAACAACGGGACTCTGGGGATGGTCCGCCAATGGCAGAAGCTCTTTTACGACAAGCGCTACTCGGCGACGACCCTCGACCGGCCGCCTGACTTCGTGAAGCTCGCGGACGCCTTCTCGATCCGCGGCTTCCGCGCGACGACTGAGGCCGAGTTCGCGGACGCCTTCCGGAAGGCTGCCGCCGAGCGGACTCCCGCCCTGATCGACTGCTACATGGATATCGACGAGATGGTCTTCCCGATGGTGCCCGCCGGAAAGCCTATTGACGAATTGCTTCTGGATGCGCAATCCTAGAGGGGATGCTCTTTCCGACGTTCGCCTTCGCGTCCTTCTTCCTCTGCGTGTTCATCGGGTTCTGGTACGTGTTTCGCCGGGACCGCGAGCGCCGGGTTTTCCTCGTCGCGGCGAGCTATCTCTTTTACGCCTTTTGGGATTGGCGGTATCTCGCCCTCCTGGCCCTCTCGACGGCGGCGAACTTTGGCTTCGGCCTCCTGATCGGCGGGAACCGGGAGCACGCGTGGCGAAAGTTCTACCTCGTCCTCTCGGTCGCCTTTAACCTCTTAATCCTCGGTTTCTTTAAGTACTACGGTTTTTTCGCCGAGTCGGCGAACGCCCTCGTGAGCGCGCTCGCCGCGCGCGCGGGAACGGCGCCGGGCTTCCTGCTCCCGGCGATACGGGTGGCGATGCCGGTCGGCATCTCCTTCTACACCTTCAAGGCGATGAGTTACGTCTTCGACGTCTACCTTTGCAAGATGCCGGCGTCCCGGTCGGCCCTCGACGTCGCCCTCTACGTCTCATTTTTCCCCCAGCTCGCCTCGGGGCCTATCGTGCACGCCGTCGATTTCTTCCCCCAGATCGAGCGCGCGGCCCGCTCGGGGTACGACGTTGAGGCGCGGCCGATCGAGTTTAGTCGCGCCTCCGCCTTGATCGCGTCCGGGCTATTCAAGAAGATGGTCGTCGCCAATTTTCTCTCGACCCTTTTCACGGACCCGGTGTTCCAGGA
>JAKPSR010000129.1 GCA_029571425.1 Spirochaetota bacterium
CCCGGCAACCACGACATGCAGATCAACGAGTCCGACCTCGACGCCTTCTCGTCCGGCGGCAAGCGGATCAAACTTACGACGCCGGAGGCGTTCAACGGGCGCGGGCCATTGGCCTGCGGGACAGTCCTTCACGCCGAGCACGGAAACGCGGGCGATTTCTTCAACGCGCCCGACGAGGACGGGGACTCGGTCCAGGGTCTGCCAGTCGGCTACTACATTGCTCGCATCTCCGCGTCGACGGAGGGCTTTCGCGTCCAGGACGCCTTCGCCGCCGCCTACGCGCGCGTGCTCTCATCAAAGCTCCGCGAAAAGGCTGGCGAGACTGCCGATCATCGCGCGGGCCGTCTTTTCATCCGGTTCTTTGTCGATGCCGTCGTCGCGATCGCGAACTCCAAGCGGGCCGACGACGACGGGATCGGGAATGGGACCGTCATTCGCATGCCCGAAGGTTACCGTGACGTCACCGTCGCCGAGGTAAAGACGCGCTACTCGTCGCTCCTGTCGGCGTGGCTCGCCGGGAACAAGACCTATCTCTTCGCGAGCGTCGGTCGGAACGGGCTGAGGCGCTACGCGCGGTCGTTCTTCGGGGAGCGCGACTGGAAGCTTTGGTTTAAGCGCCTTTTCCAGAACCCGGCGCGGCCCGATCTCGTCGTCGTCATGGGGCACACCCACGACTCCCTCGTCGAGCGGGTGCTCGACCGCGAGCGGCAGGGAATATACGCGAACTCGGGGTGCGTCTGCGCGAACACGAAGGGATCGGGACCGACGTGGGTAGAGGTGCGCGACGGCGCGCGGTCCTGCTCGGTCCGCGTCCGCGGCGTGTAGCCGGTCGTCAGTCTCGTCGAGAAGATTATGTCCCCGGCTCGAGCCGCCACAGCCGGTGCGCTCGCCTGTTGCGGAAGTCCTCGGGCACCGAGGCTTCGCTTAAGTCCTCGATACTGCTCCCCTCGCGCGCGATCGCGCCCCCGATCAGGGCCGGGTCGAAGCGAAGCGTGCGCGAATTCGTGGAGAAGAGGACGGCGCCGCCCGGCGAGAGGACGGCGAGGGCGGAACGGCACAGCTCAGGCCAGTCCCGGTTGACGTCGAGGGAGTCGGGCGCGCGCTTCGAGTTCGAGAAGGTCGGGGGATCGAGGACCACGAGGTCCCAGCGCTCGCCGCTTGAGCGGGCGCGGGAGAGGAAGGCGCGGACGTCGGCGTGGACGAGCGGGTTACGCTCGACGTCGAGCCCGTTGAGCGCGAGGTTTTCCCCCGCCCACGCGAGGTAGGTTTTCGAAAGGTCGACCGACGTGACCGCGTGTGCTCCCCCGGCGCCCGCGTGCACGGAAAAGGCCCCCGTGTAGCAGAAGAGGTTGAGGACGCGCTTTCCCTCGGCCTCGGCGCGCACCATCAGGCGCGCGGGCCGGTGGTCAAGGAAGAGCCCGGTATCAAGGTAGTCTGAGAGGTTGACGAGGAAACGCGATCCTCCCTCGCGAACGACGACGCGGACGGACCGCGCGGAGACGCGCTCGTACTGGGCGTCCTCGCCGCGCTGCCTGCGGCGCAGCTTGGTGAAAACCCGCTCTCCGGGCACGCCCAGGACGTCCGCCGCCGCGAGGCGCATCGCGTCAAGCCACGCCTCCTCTGCGGATAATTCCTTTTCGTAGGGGCGTTCGTAGAGGGCGATGTGCAGGAACGCGTTCCCGGTCTCGTCCTCCTCGTAAAGGTCGCACGCGAGCGGGACTTCAGGTATGTCGCGGTCATAGAGGCGATAGCAGCTCACCCCCTCGCGGCGCGCCCACTTGCGCAGGTGGCGCCATCGTTTCTCGAGGCGGTTTGCGAACATGGCCGCCTGCCCGGCGGTACGCGCCGGATCGTCCCGGGCGGGCACGTCCCGGTCGTCGCGATCGTCCGTCATGCGCCTTTCGCGTTCATCATCACGCAGAGCATGGCGAAACCCGAGGTTAGGTCCTCGCGCTGGACGATTACCTCGTCGGGGACCTTGAGCTTCACGTTGGTGAAATTCCATATCGCCTTTATCCCGGCGGAGACGAGTGAGTCCGCGACGGCTTGGGCGTGAGCGGAGGGAACGGTAAGGATGGCGATCGTCGCCTTCAGGTTCCGTACCTGCTCCTTCATCGTCTCGAGCGAGAAAACGGGTACCCCGTGGATCGTCTTTCCGATCTTGGCCGGGTCTTGGTCGAAGGCCGCGACGATGTTCAGCCCGTGATACTGGAATTCGGGGTAGCCGGTAAGGGCCGTGCCGAGGTTCCCCGCGCCGACGAGGACCGCCTCGTGTACCCGGTCCCAACCGAGGAAGTGCTCGATAGCCGCCATCAGGGCGACGACCGGATAGCCCTTCTTTGGCTTTCCGACGATCCCGGTGATCGCGAGGTCCTTACGGACTTGGATAGGCTCGAGGCGGAGTTCCTGGGCGATCACGGTGCCCGAGATGTACTCGTTTCCTTCATCTTTCGACTGTCGGATTATGTGAAGATATGAAGGCAGCCGCCGTATAGAGGGGACCGCGGAGATTTTCTGTTTTGCCATAAAACATCCTCTCGTATCGGGGTATTTTTAACGATATACCCGATCCAGAGGAAAGTCAAGGGTGAGTCGCTCCTATGGATAAAAACTGCGCGATCCGATATACTGGGGCGATTCCGACACTATCGCAGGAGTTTCGCGCATGTACGAACCGGTAGATCCCAAGGTGAGCTTCCCCGCGGAAGAGGAAAAGGTTCTCGCGTTCTGGAAGGAACGCGACATTTTCAAGAAGTCGATCGCCAACCGCGAGGGGGCGAGCGAGTACGTCTTCTACGACGGCCCCCCCTTCGCCACCGGACTTCCGCACTTCGGCCACTTCGTGCCGAGCACGATTAAGGACATCATCCCGCGCTACCAGACGATGAAGGGCCGAAAGGTCGAGCGCCGATTCGGCTGGGACTGCCACGGGCTACCCGTCGAGAACCTGATCGAGAAGGAACTTGGCCTTAACTCGAAGACCGACATCGAGAAGTACGGCGTCGCCAAGTTCAACGAGGCGTGCCGCGCGAGCGTTCTCCGCTACGTCAACGAGTGGCGCGAAACCATCACCCGGCTCGGCCGATGGGTCGACTTCGACAACGACTATAAGACGATGAACCCGGAGTACATGGAGTCGATCTGGTGGGTGATGAAGAGCCTGTGGGAAAAAGGCCTCCTCTACGAGGGTCATTACATCCTGCCGTATTGCCCCCGGTGCTCGACGGTCCTGTCGAACCACGAGCTCGCGCAGGGCGGTTACCGCGACGTCCACGATCCCGCGATCACCGTGCGCTTTAAGGCGCTCTCCGGGCTTGAGGCGATCGTCCCCGGAAAGACCTATTTCCTCGCCTGGACCACGACCCCGTGGACGCTGCCGAGCAATCTCGGCCTTACCCTCGGCCCTGACGTCGACTACGTGATGGTCGCCGACGGAGAGGAGCGCTATGTCCTCGCGGAAGCGCGTCTCGGCGCGTACTATAAGGATCCCTCGTCTTGCCAGGTCGTCTGGAAGAAGAAGGGCCGCGAGCTCGCGGGCGCCAGCTACGAGCCCCTCTTTCCGTATTTCGCGAGCCTCTCGAAAAACGAGGACGGCTCGCCCGGCGCCTTCCGCACCTTCCTCGGCGACTTCGTTACCACCGAGGACGGCACCGGGATCGTCCACACCGCGCCGGGCTTCGGCGAGGACGACAACAAGGTATTCAAGGGCACGGGCGTGCCGACCGTGTGCCCGGTCGACGCCGAGTGCCGTTTCACCGGTGAGGTCGCCGATTACGCGGGCCGCTTCGTCAAGGATTGCGACAAGGAGATCATGGAGCGGCTCAAGGCCGAGGGGAAGCTCGTCAAGCGCGAGCAGATCCTGCACGCTTACCCGCACTGCTGGCGCTGCTCGAGCCCGCTGATCTACCGCGCGGTCGGGAGCTGGTTCGTCGCCGTCGAGAAGGTGAAGGACCGATTGCTCAAGGCGAACTTCAAGATCACCTGGCAGCCCGCTCACATCAAGGAAGGGCGCTTCGGCAAGTGGCTGGAGGGCGCCCGCGATTGGGCGATCAGCCGCAACAGGTACTGGGGCAATCCCCTGCCGATCTGGAAGTGCCCGGACTGCGGGAAGACCGTCTGCGTCGGGAGCCGCGCCGAGCTCAAGGATCTTTCGGGGGTGTGGGCCGATGATCTCCACAAGCACTTCGTCGATAAGATCGAGATTCCCTGCGAATGCGGCTCGCGGATGCGCCGCGTCCCCGAGGTCCTCGACTGCTGGTTCGAGTCGGGCGCGATGCCCTACGCGCAGAACCACTATCCTTTCGAGAACAAAGAGTACTTCGAGAGTCATTTCCCGGCGAACTTCATCTCCGAGGGTCTCGACCAGACGCGTGGGTGGTTCTACACCCTGACCGTCCTCGCGGCGGCCCTGTTCGATCGTCCCGCCTTCGAGGCGTGCGTCGTCAACGGACTCGTCCTCGCCGCCGATGGGAAGAAGATGTCGAAGTCCCTCCGCAACTACACCGACCCCACGAAGGTAGTCAACGAGTTCGGCGCCGACGCCCTGCGCCTCTTCCTGATGCACTCTGCCGTCGTCAAGGCGGACGACCTCAAGTACTCGGACGAGGGTGTGCGCGACGTCCTCAAGGGCATCCTAATCCCGCTGTGGAACAGCTACAGCTTCTTCGTGACCTACGCGAACATCGACGGGGTCGAGCGCCCCGCAGACCCCGCGCGGCCCGGCCAGCCGAGCTCGAACCCGCTCGACCGGTGGATCCTCTCGATCACCCAGCGCCTCGTTAAGGAGGTGACCGAGGCCCTCGACGCCTACGACCTCTCGCGCGCGATCGACCCGATCGTCTCCTACGTCGACCAGTTGAACAATTGGTATATCCGCCGCTCACGGCGCCGCTTCTGGAAGAGCGAGAA
>JAKPSR010000138.1 GCA_029571425.1 Spirochaetota bacterium
TCGGCTACATGTTCACCGATCCCGCGCGCCAGAGAACCGGCGTCGGCAGGGCGCTCTTCCGCCACGTCGAGCGGGCCTTCCCCGCCCGGTCTTGGCAACTCGAGACCCCGTCCTTCGCGCTCAGCAACCACCGCTTCTACGAACTCGCGTGCGGATTCACGAAAGCGAGAGAGAGCGTCGGCCCCGAGGGGTTCCCGCAGGTTTTATACCGAAAGGAATACCGACGGTAGCGGCTTGCCCATCCGCCCGGCGGTCGGTATGCTGAATGGCGATGAAGCGAGAGACTAGAATCGATTGGGAAGAGCGCGTGGGTAGGTCACTGAGGATGATGTCCGAAAGCCTCGACCGCGGCGACGGGCTTGAGCTCGCGCTCGAGCGCGCCGCGACGGAGGCCGCAAGCTCGCCCTGGCACTTTCACCGCGCCTTCCGCTCGCTCACGGGCGAGACCTTTGCCTTCTGCCTTCGAAGGCTCACGCTCGAGCGCGCGGCATTCCGATTGAAGGACGGCGCGAGTGTGATCGACGCGGCACTAGAAGCCGGGTTCGAGTCCGCGGAGGCGTTTAGCCGCGCCTTCTCGCGCGCTTTTGGCATCGCTCCGTCCAAGATCGCCTCGCTCCCCTGGTGGAAAGGAGAGCTCCCCTCCCCGAACGGTCTCCACTGGCGGCCCGAGCGCATGAGTCGATGGCATTATCGGCCGGAGGCGGAGGGCGGCGCCTCGCCCACGGGCGGTACCTCGCCCACGGGCGCTGGTCTCGCCCTCGCCGCCCGTATCGTGTCCCTTCCGCCGATGAAGGCGGCCGCGATAACCGGATCTGGGGATCCCTGGGCCTTACCCAGTCTTTGGGAAGAACTTACGCAGTCGCTCGAGCGCGCGGGACGCCGTCCCGAGCCAGGGAGTTTTCTATCTTTTTTCGCGGAGAAGGATTTCGGCGCCGCGCTCGCGCTCGACGACGCCGAAGCAGTGCCCGAGGGACTCGAAGGAATCTCGCTGCCGGGCGGTCTCTACGCGATCGCGACCTTCACCGGCCCCTGCGAGGCGATTGGCCCCGCGTGGGACGCGCTCGATCGGGAGTTCTTCCCGTCGAGCGGCCTCGCGCGCGACCCAACGAGGCCTCGCCTCGAATGGTACCAAAACGCGGCGCCCGCGGGACTCGCGGAGCTTACGGTAACGTTCCTCTGCGATCCCGTCGTCCCGTAGCGACCGCGCCCCTTAGCCGAGCATCTTGGCGGCCTTCGCGGTCACCTCGGCGAGATCGGTAAGGTCGGCGCTCAGCACGACCTTCGATCCCGGCTTGGCGATGCCGCCGACCGCCTCGATCCAGCCCTCCGAGAGCCTGAGGCGCGCGGCCTCCTCGCCGCCCGAGGCCTTTACGGACTCGGCGACCTTGCGGATTCCCTCGGCGGTCGCCTTCGCGACCGAGACGATCTCGCTCGCCTCACCCTCGGCCTCGTTGACCATCCGCTGCTTTTGGCCCTCGCTCAGGTTTACGGCCTCCTCGTAGGCGGCCATCGAGAGGTTGATCTTCGTCTCCATCTCGCCGAGCGAGCGCGCGATCTCGGCCCGCTTCTCGCGCTCGGCCTTCATCTGCGCCTCCATCGCGTCCATGATCGAGGTTGACACCTTGATGTTCTGGATCTCGTAGCGCGACACCTTGACGCCCCAGGGGTCCGAGGCCTCGTCGACCGCCTTCACCACGGAGGCGTTGATCTTCTCGCGCGCCTCGAAGGTATTGTCGAGCTCGAGCTGGCCGATGACCGAGCGCATCGTCGTCTGCGCGAGCAGGACCGTCGCGTAGGTGTAGTTCTTGATCCCGTAGCTCGCCTTCTTCGGGTCCATCACCTGGAGGTAGAGGACGCCGTCGACGCGCACCTGGACGTTGTCCTTGGTGAAGCAATCCTGGGCGGGCACGTCGATCGCCTGCTCCTTCAGGGTTTGCCGATAGCGAACCTTGTCGATGAACGGGAAGAGGACGTGGAAGCCCGCCTCGAGGGTGCGGCTGTACTTACCGAGCCGCTCGACGATCAGCGCCGTCTTCTGCGGCACGATGCGGACGCTTCGGAGCAAGGTGAAAACGAAGACGATCGCGAAGAATATCATCACGACGAATAATGGGAAGAATGGGTTCATTGTGCGCCTCCCGCCTGCGCCCTGGGCGCGTGGCTTTTGCCCGCGTTCTTGATGAGGTCGGCGACCGAGGCGATGCCGGCAAGCTCCTCGGGGTAAACGGAGACGTCGCACTGGGCGAGCGTCGCCTTAAAACGGTTGATGTACGCCTCGGCGAGGCGGATGCCCATCGCCGTCTTGCCGCCGGGCGCGGAGAGCGCCTCGGCGACCAGGCGGAGCCCCTCGGCCGTCGCCGTGCTCGTGATCTCGATCGACTTCGCGCGGCCCTCGGCGATGTTGATGCGCCGCTGCTTCTCGCCCATCGATCGGTTGATCGCGTCCTGCTTCTCGCCGAGCGAGACGTTAATCCGCGCCTCGCGCTTGCCCTCGCTCGAGAGGATGCTCGCGCGCTTCACGCGCTCGGCCCTCATCTGG
>JAKPSR010000156.1 GCA_029571425.1 Spirochaetota bacterium
TCATGAACGGCGCGCTGCATGATGGTCTCATCCATGTGATGGCGGCCTTCAAGGCGAGTCTCGTCGTTCTTCCAGCGGCGAGACTGGGGAAAGACCCATTGCCAGCACCAGTCGGACGACGCGGAGGTGTATTTTCGGTCAAGGGCGCCGGGAAGCGGGACGAGACCCCAACCCTCGGCGAGGTCGCGCTCATGCAATTCCCTGACGCTGGCCAGGTGGTCGCGAAGCGCGGCCTTAAGCGAGTCGGGCAGCATGGTGACGCGGTCCTTCGCGCCCTTCCCGTTTCGCACGAGAATCTCGTTGCGGTCGAAGTCGATATCCTGAACCCTAAGGGTCAAGCACTCGGCGAGGCGAAGGCCCGTGCCGTACATCAACCGGGCCGCGAGCCGGTGCGCCCCCCGAAGCTTCCCGATGACCGCGCGAACCTCCTCCCGGCTCATCACCACCGGAAGGCGGACGGGGCGCTTCGCGCGCACCACGTCGCCAAGCTCGGCGATTGGGCGGCATGCGACGTTCTTGAAGAAAAAGACGATGGCCGCAAGGGCTTGGTTTTGCGTCGAGGCGCTGACGCGTTGCTTGACCGCGAGCGAGGTCAAGAAGGCATTGATCTCCCTTTCGCCCAAGGCGAATGGATCGCGCCCGGAATGGAAAGCGAGAAAACGCCCGAACCAGTCCCGATACGTCGCCTCGGTTCGGGGGCTATAATGACGGGCGGCGATGGCATCGCGGTACATTCGGATCGCGGTATCAGGGACAGCGTTGGCTTTGTTAGTCGAAATAGGATGGGTAAAGGCTCCCGATTCGGCGGAAACGGGACGAGGATTGACTGGAGGAGGCGTAGTCACGCGGGACGGCGCAGGACTATCGACCCACGCATGAACGTCGGCGAGAAAGCGCCCCGTATTAAAGAGGGAAAGCAGAAGCCAAAAGCGCCCATTCGGGGTATCCGGGACCAGCCACCCGTTTCGCTCTTGATCCCACCGGCTACCCGGCACGTTTTGCATAGCGACGCCGAACGCCCGATCATAGGGCGCCGAAACGGAGAGAAGACCACGTGCCGATCCAGTGATCGCGACCTGCATACCATTCCACAATAAGACCGTATCGCCCCGCTGTCAACCCGAAAAACCACGCTGTTCCAACCCGTCAAAGGTGGCCAATAGCGTCGATGTATGCGATAGTGTCGCCCGGCGAAACGTTTAAAGCCGCTCTTGCCATATCTCGAAACCGCCCTTATTATAAGATAGATCCTATCCATTTGGCGGTGCGAGATGACTCCATTGATTGAGCGTTTATCGGTTGAGGTGAAGTCGCGGATCCTCGGGATTATCGGACTCACCCTTACGGTCGCCGTGATCCTGCTCGAGCTGAATGGCCTCCTCCCGATACAGGAGGCGGAGCGAAGCATCATCCCGACGCAGTACAAGTTCATGTCGGACTTGGTAATCGTCGCCTTTTTCCACGTGCTTATCTTCTGCCCGCAGTGGGATATCCTCCTCTGCTTCGTCACCATCGCGGCGGGGGTCATGAACATCCTCTACGGCGGGCATACCCTCGGACTTCTCTTCTACGCGTTCGGCTTCGCGGTCGCGATGCGGCATGGCTTCTTCCGCCGCTGGAAGCGCGTGAAGGTTCCGCTGATGTTCGCCGGGTTCCTTATCCCGCTCGGGATGCAGATCGGCATCGGCTCCGACATCTTCGTCATCTCGCTCATCAACATACTGATTACCGTCGCCCTCATCTTCGGGTTTCTCTTCCTCTTCCACGACCAGCTGCGCGGCTTTTACGCGCGCAAGGTCCCGCTCGAGTTCTCGACAAAGGAATTCACGCCGCGCCAGATTCGCTGCGTGCGCGGGTGCCTCGCCGGAAAGCCGTTCCGCGAGATCGCCGAGGAGCTCGCGGTCTCGGAGTCGGTGATTAAGCACGAGATGACCGAGGTATACCGCCTGCTCCGCGTCGAGAGCCGTTCCGGTTTCGACGCCTTAATGGCCGTCCGCGAGCCGCGCTTCCCGGAGTAAAAGAAAAGGCCG
>JAKPSR010000160.1 GCA_029571425.1 Spirochaetota bacterium
GGCGATCTCCTCGGCCCGCTCGATCGCGCCCTTCATCCCCTTCGCGCCCTCGGTCAGCACGAGCTCGGCGCCGAACACCTTCAGGAGCTTGCGCCGCTCGACGCTCATCGTCTCCGGCATCGTCAGCACGATCTTGTACCCCTTGGCAGCGGCGATGGCGGCGAGCGCGATCCCGGTGTTCCCGCTCGTCGGCTCGACGATCACGGTGTCCTTGTTTAGCTTACCCGCCTTTTCGGCCGCCTCGATCAAGGCGAGGCCGATCCGGTCCTTCACGCTCGAAAAGGGATTGAAGCTTTCCATTTTGCCGTACACGACGGCCTTACCGTCATTCATCCGGCCTATGCGTACCAGGGGAGTCTTCCCGATCAAATCGGTGATCCGTTCCACTCGAGCCATGACGCCCTCCTTTATCCTAGTGCTTTGATAGTTTTAATACTATAACTGATTGTATTTTATGTCAAGTAGTTTATTTATATCATAGCCTTAGTAGGTTATACGCCAGTAACTAACCATTTAGATAGAAAAAACAGAGACACAGGGCAACGCGATCGGAGAAACCCACCAATCGCGTTGCCCGTACGTCAGTTATGGATTCACCCTAACCGTCCAATGCGTAACACCGCCGCCCTCGACGTTCATTTCCTTCGCCCGCAACGACTCGGCATCCGCAACGCCGGCCGCGGAAGGAGACGCGTTATTCGAGCCGGAAAGATCGAGAACGAAGGAATCCCACGAATAGATATGGCTCGGAACGGGTAAATTATTGAATGCGCTTAAGATACGATCAACCTGCTCTTGCGAAAAACCGCAATTCAGAGTAACGATCCTAAGACCGCTCAGCGTTACAACTGTCGCGGTAAGGCTCTCCCTATTGGCCTCGGATAGGAGGCCTGACGTAAGCGATAGCTCATACAATGCCGTGCACCCGGTGATGTCAATCGACGTGACGGGATCGTACGCCGCCTGCAAAACGCGAAGCTGCGTCTGTCCCCGGCAGTCGATGCTCGTAATACCGCATTCATTACCCCAGACGGAGTCCGGCACGCCGTTGTTGATTACAAGGTCAGCGAGCACGGGACTTCCGCCGAGCCATATTTGCCTGAGCGCGGCAAAGCGCCGTGGATCGAGTTTGCCCGGCGCCTCGTCGCCGATCTGCACATGGGTGAAATGCGGATTGCCCCACTTACACAGATGCCACAACGTCCCGAGCGCGCCCGGATGGAGCTTAAGCAGGTCATGATCGTCGGCTGACCCGCGGATATCCCGCAGCACGGGACAATCCGCCAGGTCAAGCGACGCATCCTCAACACGATTGCCGTTGACGACCCGCCAGCTGTATCGCGCGCCGGTGTTCTCGATGGAACAGCGCACCAAACTAGCGCATCCGGCGAAATTCGTCTTTTTTATCTGAGAGGAATACGCCTCGAGGGTCTTCAGCTTGTCGCATCCCGAAAGGTCAATCTCGGTCAATGCCTGATTATCGCAGCACACGGCGTAGAGCTCGGTCGCCGCCGACAATCCCGAAACGGCGGTAACCGTTCCCACATAGCCCCTAATCCAATCGTTCCAATCCATTCCTCCAGAATTGGGCTCTTCCGGATACAGAGTAATGTAATCAAGCCCGTTGCCGCCGGTATCGTTGCCGCCGTCAGCCGCGCGATACCCAAGGTTGAGCACCTTGAGCGCGGACCACGGCCTCACGACGACGGTAACGTCATGCGAAGTCTGGGCATCCGCGAACTTATACGAGTCAAACACGCGATTGACGCTTGAGGGCCCCGTCGGCCCCGTGATCGCGATCTCGGCCGGCGCCGTGCCGTCATCGTAATCGATGGTGACGATCGCGTCGGCGGTGAATTCCATCGCGGGCCGGAAGAAATCGCTCGACACCGTTATAACAATGGAATCGGCCCGAGGAGATTCGGGCGCTTTCGATCCCGATCCCGATCCGCATCCAATCAACGCAATGATTCCGATTACCGCAAACGGTAACAACTTTTTCATCGACTACCCCTTTCTATATCACACGTAATAGGGTAGCACCGGAATCCAAGAAAACAAGGAATGTTTCTATATAGTTAACTATCCGGTTAGTCGTGGGTCGAGGATCGACGGCCCGATCCCAGACCGTTCAATCACAAACGTAAAAACCTCCAAAACCGCCGTCCAACGGCTTACCTAAAGCCCGTATCAATGCTATACTGCCCCATCATCGTAAGGATGCCTAAAAAGGAGATTCACCAACAATGAACAAGAGCGAACTGATCGACGCGATCGCGACCGAGACCGAGCTGACGAAGAAGGACGCGGGGGCCGCCCTGGCCGCCTTTATTTCCATCGTCACCAAGGAGCTGAAGAAGGGCGGGAACGTCCAGCTCGTCGGCTTCGGGACCTTCGAGGTCGGCAAGCGCGCGGCGCGCACGGGACGCAACCCCCAGACCGGCGAGGCCATCAAGATCAAGGCCGCCAAGACGCCGAAGTTCAAGGCCGGCGCCGGGCTCAAGGAAGCCGTAAACAAGAAGTAATCGCTTACGCGGCCCGCATCACGCGGGCCGCTCTCGTCTACGCGTTCTCACGCGCTCGTTTTCCCCCACCCCTCACTTTTTTCAAAGCCCGTATCTCAGCGATCCTCCGCTCGAAGAGCTCGAGGTGCCAGCGCTGGTGCGCGAAGTAATCCTCGACGAGAAAGGCGAGAGTACGATCCCCGTCGGGCGAGAGCCAGCGGTTGCCAAGGCAATCGCGATCGAGCCAGGCCACGAGATGGAGGATGTAGCGGTTGTACAGAAGATAGAGGGCGACGAGGTCGCGATAGGACGCGGTCTTCGCCCGCGAGGCGCGACGCCATTCCTCGGCGTCGTAGGCCGGAAACTCGAGGCGATCGGCGAGCTGGAGCCGCACGAAGCGCTGATGGTTGTTCGACGCGGAGTCGACGAGATGGGCCACCATCTCTTGGAGCGTCCAGGCGTCGTCACCGGCCTCGACGAGGGCCATGCGACGCGAGCGGCGCATTAGCCGGTAAAAGCGCTCGATCAAGTCCCGATATTCAGCCAAGTCCGGTTCCATAAGTTCCCTCCGCCGTCGGTATAAAGTGTACGACACGGCCGCCCGGGCCGCCAGCTTTTTTTGCGCGCGAGCGCGTTTCCGACTTATACTTCAAGGTATCCCGCGCGACGCGAAGGAGGGCAGATGAGCGACAAACCCCGCCAGAACCCGGACCTCACCCCGTCCGTGCGCAAGAAGCTCGGCATGGACGCGGACGCGATCAAGAAGTCATTCGGCATCCACATGGAGTACTCCCTGGCCAAGGACGAGTACACGGCGACCCCATACGACTGCTACTCGAGCCTCGCCCTCTCGACGCGGGACCGGCTGATGGAGCGTTGGATCAACACCCAGCAGACCTACTACAACCGCCGCGCGAAGCGGGTATACTACCTCTCGCTCGAGTTCCTGATCGGGCGCACCCTCGGGAATAGCCTGGTGAACCTCGGCCTCCGCGACGAGGCGGAGCGCGCGATGCGCGAGCTCGGCTACTCGCTCGAGGACCTCCGCGAGAAGGAGTGGGACGCCGGGCTCGGGAACGGCGGGCTCGGGCGACTCGCCGCCTGCTTCATGGACTCGCTCGCGACCCTC
>JAKPSR010000166.1 GCA_029571425.1 Spirochaetota bacterium
TTCTCGATGGTGCCGGCGAATTCCTCGACCTTCTTTAGCTTCTCGTTAAACTGCTCGATGCCGCGCATCGTCTCGTCGATCGCGGCCTTGAGGGTCTCGGTCTCGCGATAGGTCGTGTCGATGACTTCCGACCCGCGGCCAGACTCATCCGTCATCTCGGAAACCAAGGAAGAATAATCCTCCACCGCGGAGCCGACGCCGGCGATCATGCCGTTGAGGCCAGAAAGGGCCGAATCATTCGCGTCGATCCTGCGCTTTTGCTCGCCGATGTCGTCCCTGATGCCGGTGATCGCGCTGCCGATCTGGGCGTTCGCGCGCGATGACTCCTCGGCCGCCGACGCGAGCGCTTGGCTACTGTCGGCGAGGCTCTCGATATTCTCGATCATGGTGATCACGATCTCGCGGAAGCTAGAAGGCTCGGTGTTGAAGGTCGTCACCTTCAGCCCCGCCGCGACTGCCTGGTTAATCGAGTCGACGATCCTCGGGTCGACGACGACCGTCGCGAACCCGTCGAAACCCCGCTCGACGAACGACTTGATCGCGGGCCCGAACACGGAGAGCTGGCCGAAGTCGTTCCAATCGTTAAAGAGATCGCGAACCTCGACCTCGACGTTCATCTCCGCGAGGAGGGCTCGGGCGGCCTCGGCCCCGCGTCCAAGGCCCTCGAAGAACCCGACGGAATGCGGCAGCAAGATTCCGAGCCGGTACCGTTTGTCCGAGCGGCGGCGCTCGGGGACGGCGAGCTGCGCGTTCTCCTCGTCGCGAAGGACCCGTTCGTTCCGCACGTCGTCCCAATACGTCGAGAGATTGTCGCGGTCTATCGCGATCGGCTCCATGAAAAGTTTCTTGGAAAGCGGCTTCCAGTCCGTCTCGCAGGCGTTGTAGAGATTAACGACCGCGTTGTACGCCTGAGCGAAGGAGTTTTGCTCGATCAGGCAGGAGACGCGGCCGGCCTTGAGCAGGGCGACGTTTTCCGGGACGGCGTCGAAAAAGACGAACCGAACGTCCGTCCGGCCCGCCTGAGCCGTCGCCTCGACGGCGCCGGGAGGGGTATGCCCATCCGTTATGTATACAAGATCTACGTCGGGATGCTCGGCGAGAATCTTCAACATAAGCGCGGCCGTCACGTCGCGGTTCCCCTCGCCGGTATAGTTCTTAAGCACGCTGATGCCGGGATGCTTCGCGCCGAGGTAATCAAGGCAGCCCTTCATCCGGAGAACGTGGTTGACCTGCGTATACGCGGGGATGATCGAGACGATCCGGCCCTTGCCGCCGAGGATGTCGGCTATCCGCCGCCCGGCGACCGTGCCTTCGCGGTAGCTATTCGCGCCCGTGAAGCAAATACGCCTCGAGGGCACGTCCGTAACGGTGTTAAAGTCGATCATCCCGTTCCGCAGGCGCTCGGCGAGATCGCGCACGTCCTCGGGAAAGTCGGATACGTCAGGAACCTCGAGATGAGTGCGGAGGTCGCCCGAGGCGAAGGTGGAGAGCCCGCGGGTAAGGTCGGAGATCATCTTGGTGATGTCTTTGCTGATAACCTCGCGAAGGGCGCGTGCCTGCTTAATCGTCAGCGAATTAAAGGTCAATGCCGCGATTGAGGCAAGGCACACGAGGGACCAAAAAATGGTCGGGACGACGGCGGGGTAGCATTGCTTAATCCCCACGATCGTAAATGCTATAATCGAGCACGACGCGATGAAGGCGCGTCTCTCATGGCGCAGTTTTATCTTCTTCACTCATTTATTGTCGGCCTAAAATCTCCAATAGTCAAATACAACGCGTGACCAAGGACCGCGAATCCAGTATATTTTACACATGAAAATCGACGTCGGCGTCATCGCGATGGACTTGGACGACACCCTGCTTAAACACGACCTGACTATATCCGATCGGACGGTCGACGCGCTCGCCCTGGCGCGTAAACGCGGCATCAAACTGATCCTGGCGTCTGGCCGGTCGCCGGAGGCGATGTACCCCTACGCGGAGCGCATCGGGATACATCGGGACCCGAGTTTCCTTATCTGTAACAACGGATCTCAGGCTATCGCCTCGGACAGCCGCCGAACGGTCTTCGAGGACTTCCTTCCCACGGACATCGCCCTTGAGGCGTTTCGCCTTACCGTCGACGCCGGGCTTTCCTGCCACGTCTACGAGGGCGACAAGATATGGGTATCCCGCGAGACGGAATTCTCCGACCAAGACTGGCGTCTTTCCGGCCTCAAGCCGATCGTCCCCACGGATTACGAGGAGTTGATTAGGCGCGGGGTCTTTAAGCTCGTGATCCCCGGCGACCCCGAGTACATCGTGCCGATCGAGGCCGAGATGAAGGTCGTGTTCAGCGACCGAGCCACCGTCTTCGTCAGCAAGCCCTACTTCCTCGAGGTGCTGCCCCGCGGCGTCGGGAAAGGGGAGGCCCTTCAGCGCATAGCCGAAGGAATACTGGGCGTCCCGCGGAATAGGGTCATGGCTTTCGGGGACAGCATGAACGACGAATCGATGATCCGGTACGCCGGCCAGAGCGTGGCGATGCGAAATTCCCGGCCAGAGATACTGGCGCAGGCGCGACACGTCACCGACCGCACCAACGACGAGGACGGCATCGCCGACTTCCTCGAGCGTTTCGTCCTGTAGCGGCGATCTCCGCCGGCCCGTGGCGCAACCGCCCGGGCTCTGCTATACTTCTTCTATGCTCGCCATCCCGATCAACCAGGATAATTCCCCCGAGGCCGTCGTCGAGCTTCTCTATCGCCTCAAGGTCAAGGACGTGATGACGCACCCGATCCTCACCGCCGGCCCCGCCGACACCCTCAGGCGCATCCAGGCGACGATGAAGAAGAACCGGATCACCGGGATGCCCATCGCCGACGGAGACCGCCTTCTCGGCATCGTCTCGATGAACGACATCGTCGAGGCGCTGGAAAACGGGTGGATCGACGACCCGGCGAGCCTCCACATGACGACGAACGTCATCGTCCTCGAGGACTCGATGTCGCTGTCGTTCTGCGTCTCGTACTTCAACAAGTATTCCTTCGGGCGCTTTCCCGTCCTCGACCGCGACGCGCGTCTCATCGGCATCGTTACGGCGTCGGACGTGATCTCGACCCTTCTCGTCGCCCTTAACCAGACGCTCGAGCGCCTCGAGCAGACGGCCGACGCGGGCCGGTTCCGCCCGCCCCGAGGAGGAGCTCGACGTCGAGTTCGCGACCGAGCCTTTCAACTTCGAGACGGCCGGCCACGCCTCGACCGAGGTCAAGAAGATGCTCAAGGCGGCGGGGATCGACCCCGCCGTGACGCGCAGGGTCGGGATAGCGAGCTACGAGCTCGAGATAAACCAGGTGATCCACTCGCGCGGGGGAAAGATGCGCTACCGCCTTTCGCCGACGCGCCTCGTCATCGAGGCCGAGGACTCGGGGCCTGGCATCCCGGACGTTACCCGCGCGATGACCGAGGGATTCTCGACCGCGTCGGACCGCGTCCGTTCCCTCGGCTTCGGCGCCGGCATGGGGCTCCCGAACGCCCGCCGCGTCTCCGACGAATTTAGCATTGACTCCGCGCCCGGCAAGGGCACCCTCGTCAGGGCGAGCTTCGACCTCGCGTCAAAGGAAGGTACGAACCGATGAACACCGCCGAGCTTGCGCGCACGCTGAACGCGGCGCGCGTCTGCGCGCCCGAGGTCGATCGAGAGGTCGCCGGGGCCTACACCTCCGACCTCCTCAGCGACGCGATGGCGAACGCCCCGGAAAACGGGGTCCTCGTCACGATACAGGCGCACAAAAACACGGTCGCCGTCGCCACGCTGCGCGACCTTGCCGCGATCGTGATCTGCAACAATCGGCCCATCCCGGACGACATGATCGAGGCCGCCCGGAGCGAGGGGATTGCCATCCTGCAGACCGCCGAGGATCAGTTCGCGGTGTCCGGGCGACTGTACCCCCTGCTTCGCGCCGGGTCGTGAGGCCGCGCGCGGGATGACGGTCCGCACCGACCTTCACCTCCATTCCTGCCTCTCCCCCTGCGGCGATCTCTCGATGTCGCCGGCCAAGATCGCCGAGGCGCTCGCCGCGCGAGGCGTCCAGCTCGCCGCCTTAACCGACCACAATTCCGCCCTTAACTGCCCCTCCTTCGCCGACGCCTGCGCCCAGCGCGGAATCGTCCCCCTGTTCGGCATCGAGGCCCAAACGCGGGAGGAATGCCACGTCCTCTGCCTATTCCCGCGCGTCGACCAGGCCCTCGCGCTCGGCGAGGAACTCTACGCGCTGATGCCGGACGTCCCGAACGTGCCCGAGCGAATGGGCGACCAGGTGTACGTCGACGTCGACGAGAACATTATCGGTGAAGTGGAAAAATACCTTGTCGCGAGCGCCGACCTCGGGCTCGAGGATCTCGCGGCCCGTGCGCTCGCGCTCGGCGGGCTCGTTATCCCGGCCCACGTCGACCGCCCCGCCTTCTCGTTGACGAGCCAGCTCGGATTCGTGCCCGATGGCCCCTGGGACGCGCTCGAACTCGTTCGAATGCCGCCGGATGACGGCCAGCCGCCGCCCGAAGGACGGCTCGATACGAGGGGGTACCCTCTGATAACCTCGAGCGACGCGCACTACCTCGAGCACGTCGGCAGAAGGGCCTTTGACCTTGACCTAGCGGGCGATGCCCTGCTCGGGCCGGACGGCTCGGTATGCGTGGAAGCTATGCGAGCGGCGCTCGCGCGCCGGCCGGCACCGGGGCGTCGGGCGCGATAAACTACTTCGCGAAATTCCGCTTGACCTTCCGCGTGGTGGTCATCTCGAGAGGCTCGGCTAGCAGGGTGACGCGCGAGATGCGCTGATAGGGCTGAAGCGCGCGGTTCACGCGATCGACGATCTCCTCGACCGCCTGCCGCACCGGGTCCTCGGCCTCCGGAGTTCCCCGCATCACGTCGAGCCGCTTAAAGAGATCCTCCGCGGGATAGACGAGCGCCTCGATGCCCTCGCTCTTCGTCGCGGCGTCCATCACGTAGCCGCGCACCGTGATCTGCTCGATATCGTTATAGTACAGCTGGAACGCGTTCTCGATCTCCTCGGGGTAGACGTTCTTCCCGCCTTCGGTGACGATCATGTTCTTCGCGCGGCCGCAGAGGTACAGGTAGTACTCGTCGTCGATCCATCCGAGGTCGCCGGTGCGGAACCAGCCGTCCTCGGTGAACACCTTGGCGGTTTCCTCGGGCATGTTGAAGTATCCCTTCATCACCATCGGCCCCTTGATCGCCACCTCGCCGACGCCTTTCTCATCCGGGTCGAGGATCTTCATCTCCATGTGCGGGGGGAAATAGCTGCCGACGCTCTTAATCTTGAATTTCTCGATCGGGTTAAGCGCGACGATCGGCGAGGTCTCGGTAAGCCCGTACCCCTGGATAAAGTCGATCCCGAGCTCGTTGTAGACGCGGAAGACGCTCGCGGCGAGAGGACCGCCGCCGGATATGGCGATGCGCACCGTCGAAAGGCTCGCCTTGTCGAGAACCGTCTTGAACAGCGTCTTCCCCGGGTTCATCCCGGTGACCTTCTTCACGAGATAGGAAATTCCCATCAGGAACTTCATGATCCCGTAGACGACGATTCCCTTGTCGCGGATACCCTTCATGATCCCGGCGAGCAGTTTGTTGAACAGAAGCGGCACGCCGAGCAGCATGGTGATCTTGCCCTCGCGAAGTTCCTTCAGCATCTTGGACACGGCCATGCTCTTGCCGAAGACAACCTCGGCCCCGACCGATATTGCTTCGATGAAGACGGCAAGCATCGTGTACGAGTGATGTATCGGGAGGAGGGCGTAGAATACGTCCGTGGACGTGATCAAAAGGTTCGACTGGGCGATATAGCAGTCGGAGACGAGGTTGCGATGGGTTAGCATAACGCCCTTCGGGTTGCCCATAGTGCCCGAGGTGAACATGATCGCGGCGAGGTCTTCCTCCGCGGCCGGCACGATCTTCACGTCGCGGCTCGGCTTCAGCGAATAGACATACCCATCGGGGAATTTCTTGCTGAGGGACAGTACCTTCCCCGCCGCCTTGACGGTGGAGAAGTACCCGTATTTCTCCTCGTCGACGAAGAAAAACTTCGGCTCGGAGGCGCGAAGGAGATTCTCGATCTCGGCGTCGTGGAGGCCGTAATCGATCGGGACCACGGTCGCCCCCGCGAAAAGCACGGCGAGGTAGGCGACGGCCCACTCGGGGGAGTTCTTACCCGAGACGGCGACGCGATCCCCGCGGGCGATGCCCTGCGAGGCGAGCCAGCGCGCGACGGTCTCGACCCGCTCGAGCGCCTCGCGGTACGTAAGGGTAACCCGGTCGGGCTCGAAGGCGGTGAAGCATGGCCGATCGGAGAATCGCTCGACCGAGATCCGGAACATCTCCGGAACCGTCGGCCATTCGCCGGTAAACGCCGTTCCCCGCCACTTGTCGAGGAATCCCCAAGGCTTCGGTCTCTGTGCTTTCATACAATACCTCATTGAGTCTATGACCCGCCCGCTTCCAAAAGGTTGCAAAAAAACCGATAATGCGCGCATGCGCAGACGAACGCCCCTCGCCGGGGCCCTGATACTCGCCCTTTCGGTCCTCTATGCCCAGAGCCCCTACGGAGGCGACGAGGAATCTCCCCGCCTTCGCCTTATCCGGGCGGCGCGCGCCTACCTTGGCGTGCCCTATGTGCGCGGCGGCACGACCGTCGCGGGAATGGACTGCTCGGGCCTCGTGTATCGCTCAGCCCTGGACAGCCTCGATATCGCGTTACCCCGAACCGTTTCCGCGCTTTCGCGGCGCTCCCAACGCATCGACGACAAGGCCCGGGAACCGGGCGACCTCCTTTTTTTTAACACGACGGGAAGCCTGTCGCACGTCGGTATCTTCCTGGGAAACGGAAGCTTCATCCACGCGGCGTCCGACGGGCCCGAGACGGGGGTCATCATATCCAGCCTATCGGAGGCCTACTGGAGCCGCACGTACCGGCACGCCGGCCGCATCCTAAACCAGGAGGGCATCCAGATCCCCGAGCCGGACCAGGAAACCGCCCCGTCGGTCAATCCCTTCCCCTTCATGGGAGCGTGCGCGATTCGGCTTAACCTTACCCTCGGGCCGATCTGGGATTTCATGCCGAACCACATCCCGCTCAGGGGAGGGACGGCGCACGCCGAGGCGTCGTTGATGATACTCGACGATTTCTACCCTGGCGTGGGCGCCGGTATCACCTACGACGACCGAACCGAGTCCTGGAGCGTCCCGGTCTTCTTCTCGTTCATGACCTCGAGAGGCTTTCGCTTTTTCATCGGCACCCAGCTTCACCTCGTCGCCGACGACGAGCTCGACCGTTCCTACCGCTTCCCTGGCATCCTGGGCTTCTCGTGGACTTCTCGGCCCATGTCCGTTCTTGGGCAAAACCTCCGTTTCTACCAAAGCGTCGAGTATTCAAATTTCGGCGATGAAACCATCGGGCGGGGTTTGCGGTTTCATACCGGCTTAACCATCAGCTTCGATCTCTAACGCCCCGGACCTTCGCGCGCCCGGGAAAGGACGCCGCCATGCGCACCGCCGTAGCCGCCACCACGCTCACCCTCGCTTTCGTTACCGCCCTTTCCTCCTGCTCGCCGAGTATTCGGCTATCCGTCGCCGCCAGGCCGCCTGACGCGATACGCTTTTCAAGCGAGCTCGGGCCGGCCGCCAGCGCCCTTGCCCGCCGTTTCGGAGGGGATGCGCCGCTCTTCCGCGTCGAGGAAACGGCGATATCCCTCCAAAACGCAGGTCTCGTCCCCGAAAAGGTCGAGACCCCAACCCCAACCGCCCTCCGCGTCTCCGCCACCCTTCCCGCGCTCGACGGGCTTCTCGGCGCGATAACGGTCAACCGCCAGAACAGGACCCTTACGGCCCAGATTACCCGCGAAAGCCTTGCGCGAGCCCTCGAGCTCGCCCCGGACGGAAGCGCGGACTTCCTTGAACTCCTTATGGCCCCGGCAATTACCGGCGAACAAATCTCCGTCGCCGAGTACGAGCAGACCATCGCCTCCGCCTACGGGAAATCGGTCGCGGACGAGCTACGGGCATCAACGTGCACGGTGACCGTCGATTGCCCCGATCCCTGCGCGCGGGCGACGATTAGTCCCGTCGGCGAAGGCAAGATTCAGGGGACTGCGGCGGTCTTTCGCGTCCCCCTTTCCGCCCTGTTGGTACTTGATCGCCCGATCGAGATACGAGTGGCCTGGTAGCGATTTCTTCTAATACAAGACACCCCGGTGGATTGCAAAAAAACCCGTTAATTAGTACAATACACCTAGTAATTATCGATAAAACTTTATCGACTAGTATTGGGGGTTTTTACATGGCAACAGCGTGCGAGTTCTCCAAGGAACTCAATACGTTCATCGACGAATGGCAGGCGAAACCCGGCAACCTGATCATGATCCTTCACCGGGTCCAGGAGGAGCAGGGCTTCATCTCCCGCGAAGCGGCCACCGAGGTCGCGAACCGCACGGGCACCCCGTTGGCCCGCGTGTACGGGACGATGTCGTTCTACCATTTCTTCAAGACCGTCAAGCCGGGCAAGAACAAGATCAGCGTCTGCCTCGGGACGGCCTGCTACCTTAAGGGCGGCCAGGACTTGATCGACGAGGCGAAGGGGCTGCTCGGGCTCGGAGCCGGCGAGATCACCACCTCGGACGGGCTTTTCTCCGTCGAGCCGGTTCGCTGCATCGGCTGCTGCGGCCTCGCGCCGGTACTCTCCGTCAACGGCGACGTGTACGGGAAGCTGACGCGCGACCAAATCGACGGGATCATCGCGAAGTACAAGGACTAGCGGCCGCGCGATGCACTACACCCTGTGCGACCTTCTGAGCGACCTGACGCAGAACGCGATCGAGGCCGGCTCGACCAAGATCAGGGTGGACTTGCGGGAATCCGACGGCGAATTCGCCGCGGTCATCGCCGACGACGGCAGGGGGATGTCCCCCGAGGTCCTTAAGCGGGCGACCGATCCCTTCTGGTCGGACGGGGTTAAGCACCCTGGCCGAAAGGTGGGCCTCGGCATTCCCTTCCTAATACAAACCGCCGAGTCAACCGGCGGCGATTGGAAGATCGAGTCGAGCGACGGCTCGGACGGTTCCCCCCGGGGAACGACGGTCAGCTGCCGCTTCGATCTCGCGAACATCGACACGCCGCCCGTTGGCGACGTGGCCGGATATCTCCGGCAGGCGCTGACCTTCGACGGATCCTACGAGATGACCGTGACGCGGGAAACCCCGCGCGGGTCGTTCGAGGTCCGAAGGTCCGAGCTGCTGGACGCCTTAGGGCTCGCGGAGGAAGGGTCGTTTACCGACGCCGCCTCGCTCAGCCTGCTGGGGCAGTACCTTGAAAGTTTATTGGAGGAATAAGATGGCGAAGATGACCCTGGAGGACCTGAGGAAGCTCCGCGACGCGACCCAGGCGCAGATCAAGAAGCGCGACACCGAGGGCAAGCACATGCAGGTGATAGTCGGCATGGGCACCTGCGGGATCGCCGCCGGCGCGAAGGCCACCCTCGACGCCTTCATCAAGGAACTCGACGAGAAGGGGATGAGCGGCGACGTCATCATCCGCCAAACCGGCTGCATGGGCCTTTGCAACAACGAGCCCACCGTCGAAGTCGTCGTGCCCGGCATGCCCAACATCATCTACGGCGGGGTCAACCCGGCCGTCGCGAAGGGCATCGTCGAGAAGCACCTCATCAAGAAAGAGCTCCTGAACGAGCGCATCCTCGACCGCCCCGCGGCCGACATTCTGAAGAAATAAGGAGAGCGGAGTATGGCCTACACCCACTACATACTCGTCTGCGGAGGCACCGGATGCGAGTCCAGCAGCGCCGACGCGATTTACAACAACCTCATCACGGAGGCTAAGGCCGCCGGCGTCGTCGACAAGGTCCAAATCGTCAAGACCGGCTGTTTCGGCTTTTGCGAGAAGGGCCCGATCGTCAAGGTCCTTCCCGAGGACTCCTTCTACGTCGAGGTAAAGCCCGCCGACGCGAAAGAGATCATCAACGAGCAGATCGTCAAGGGCCGCGAGGTTCCCCGCCTCCTCTACAACAAGGAGCGCAAGTCCACGGAGACCGTCGAGGAGATCAAGTTCTACCAGAAGCAGCTCCGCATCGTCCTCAGGAACTGCGGCGTCATCAACCCGGAAGACCTCTCCGAGTACGTCGCCCGCGACGGCTACCTCGCCCTCGAGAAGGCGCTCTTCAAGATGACCCCTCAAGAGATCGTGGACGAGATCAAGGCCTCCGGCCTCCGCGGCCGCGGCGGCGCGGGGTTCCCCACGGGCATGAAGTGGGAAGCGGGCCTTAAGGCCGCCGGCGACGTGAAGTACGTCGTCTGCAACGCCGACGAGGGCGACCCCGGAGCCTACATGGACCGCTCGACG
>JAKPSR010000167.1 GCA_029571425.1 Spirochaetota bacterium
TTCCTCGTCGACGTCCTCGGGGTGAGCCCGGAAACCGCCGAGAGGGACGCCTGCCGCATGGAGCACACGATCAGCCGCGAGACCGCCGGAAAGCTGGAGGACTACCTAAAGTCCGTCCTCCCGCCGGCCGCCGAAGCCTAAGCTCCGCCCTTCCCAGACGACACGTACTTTCCCAACAGACCGAGCGCGACCTTCGGGTTCGCGATCACCGAGGGTCCCGCGATGCATCCGCCAGGGCACGCCATCACCTCGACGAGGTTCGCGTCCGTCGCCGCTTTCTCGGCGGCGGCCTTGCCGTACGCCGCGAGCCGACGCATCCCGGCGCGGTCGAGCCCGTCGATGACGGACGCGCGGAGCGACGCCGGGTCAGCGAGCCTGGCGCGTACCGCCTCGGCGACCCCGCCGGACTTGGCGAAAAGCCGCCCGGTGGCGGTCGGGACGCGACCGAGCTCGCGGGCCGGGCACTCGGCTACCTCTATGCCCTTCGCGACGAAAAGCGCGCCGAGTTCCTCCGCCGATAGCACGTAATCGACGAGCGGATCGTCTATCCCCTCCTTCCGCTTCGCGAGACAGGGGCCGACGAACACCGACACGCAACCGGGATCATCGCGCTTGGCGATCTCGGCCGCGTAGTGCATCGGGGAACGGGTCTCCGAGACGCAGGGAACGAGGGCAGGCGCGTGGACGCGCACCGCTCGGACGTACGCGGGGCAGCAGGACGTCGTCATCAGGACGTCGCCGCGAGCCATCCGCTCCTCAAACTCGCCGGCTTCCGCGTCGGCGGTAACGTCGGCGCCCAAGGCAACCTCGACGGAACCGGCAAAACCCGCCCGAGCCAACGCTTCCTCAAGTTGTCCCGGCGCGGCGCCGAACTGGGCGGCGATCGCGGGGGCGTAAAGGGCGACGACGCGCTTCCCCGCCATGATGCGGGCGATCACGTCGACGAGCTGTCCCTTGTCCATCATCGCACCGAAGGGACACTCGCGCATGCACGCGCCGCAGAAGGTGCACTTCGCGTAGTCGATCCGTTCCTTCCCGCTTTCGTCCTTCGAGATCGCGCCGACGGGACACGCTTCCTCGCAGGGAACCGGCACCTTGACGATTGCGTGATAGGGGCAGTTCTGCATGCACAGACCGCAGTTTACGCATAGGTCCTCGTCGATGCGCGCGCGGCCTCCCGCTATCTTGATCGCCTTTTTAGGGCAGTTCATCGCGCAGGGACGCGCGACGCAGGCCTGGCACGCGTTAGTCACGAGATAATGCGCGCGCACGCAGGCGTTGCACGCCTCGTCGAGGACGGTGAGCATAGGTTCCGTCGGCCGCTCGCGCGCGATCGCCTCGCGCGCGTACTCGGCGAGCTTCTTCTCGTCGTCGTAGTCCTCCACGCTGTGCCCAAGCCGGGCGATGACGCGCATCCGCAAGACCTCACGGTCGTGATAGACGCAGCAGCGCAGGGGCTCGGAGCCGACGGGAGCCATCTCGCGTGGGACGAAGTGCACCCCTTCCTCAAGCCGCCCCTCGAGCTGTAGGCGGGCGAGCCTTACCAGTATCTCGCGCTTGATGCGCGCGGTCCCGTTGTTAAGGTTCATCTCCTACCTCCCCGGCGCCGCGCGCTTCGCTCTCGCGGGCCGCCTCCCGTATCCTCTCTATCAAGTCGGGAAGGGTCGCGGCATCCACGAACTTCCCGTTCACCGTCGCGTAGGGTGCGCCGCCCTTGTGCCCGTCCCGGCACTTGCCGAGACAGTGCGCTCCCTCAACCTCGACCAATCCCTTTAGGTCGTCGGGCAGCTGTTCCCCAATGAGAAGAAGTTCCGAGCCGCCCATCACGAAACACGCCGTCCCCGAGCAGACGACAACCTTGATCTTATCAGCCATCCCAATGCCCCCTATATGTACCTGACGGTTACCTCTTTTAGGTACCGTTCGCTAAGAGTCCGCTGTATGCGCCTTACCACGCTTCGCCTGATCTCGAGCTCAACCGGCATGTTCGGGTCCTGGTGCGCTTCGTTGACGCGCGTCCCGACCACGAAGTGTATCCGATCGCT
>JAKPSR010000169.1 GCA_029571425.1 Spirochaetota bacterium
GCGTCGGGGTCGAGGTCGCCGGGGATGGGGTTAAGGAAGCGGCCGCCGGCTTGCTCCGCTTTATCGCCTGCGAGGCGTCGAGCGGTTCGGCGACGGGCGACTGATGGCGCGATCGAGTCTCTCGGGACGGCTCGCCCGCATACGGGGAAACGAGCGTTCCGGCGCCCGCGACAACGCGAGAGAGCGCGCGCCAAATGACGTTGAATTCGATAGAGCGGACAGGGAGACTGGCCCGCTGCCGGCGCTTGGGGCCGGATGGGAAGCCGTAGCCCCCTACGTGTACGAGCGCGAGTCCCGCTTTGAGCTTTCGGACTTTCCCGCGCGATTCTCCGACCACCTTCCGCTTCTCTTTCCGCGCGAGCGCGCGGCGATGCGCGATCGATTCTACCGTTCGGGCGCCGAGGGGCGCGTCGAGCCGATCGCCTTCTTCGACCTCGAGACGACCGGCCTCTCGCATGGCGCGGGGACCATCGCTTTCATGGCCGGGATCGCGCGCGTCGAAGGCCGTTCCCTCTCCGTACGGCAGTACCTCCTCGCGGACTATCCCGGCGAGGCCGCGTTTCTCGAGCGGCTCGCCGCCTCCCTCGCCGACGCGGCGGCCCTCGTCTCGTTCAACGGGAAGTGCTTCGACGCGCAGATCCTGTCGAGCCGCTTCCTGATGAACGGACTCAAGCTCCCCGTCCTCGCGTCGGCCGTTCACCTCGACCTTCTTTTCCCGTCACGCCGGCTATGGCGAGACGCGCTCGGTTCCTGCCGACTTTCCGTCATCGAGGAGGCCCTGCTCGGCGTGCGCCGCGAGCTCGACCTTCCGGGGAGCGAGGCTCCCGACGCGTGGTTCGACTTCGTCAGGCGCGGTGAGACCGACCGGCTCATCCTGATCGGCGAGCATAACCGCGACGACTGCGTGAGCCTCGTCCTTCTACTTGAGCTTTTGAACCGCGAGATAGAGGCGGGGACGGGGAGGGCCGCCCTGATACGAGCCCTCGACCTTCGCGCGTCTGGCGCGTGGGCGGAAGCCGCGCGCTTTCTTGCGCCGCTCGCCGCGGGCGGGGACCGGCTCGCGTTGCGTCTCCTCGCCATCGACGCCGAGCATCGGCTTCGCGACCTCGCGCTCGCCCTCGAGTACGCACGCGCCCTTGAGGACGATCGCCGCGTCGAGCGCGTCTCGCGCAAGCTGGGTCTGACATAATGAGGATTCCCGACATAGAGGGTTTGCCCGTATATCCCCATCTTGGCTCGATCGCCGACGCCCTCGTCTCGTCGCCCTCGCGGTTCCTCGCGCTCACCGCCGAGACTGCGGCCGGAAAGTCGACCGCGGTCCCGCTTGCCTTGTTGGAGCGCCTTCCGGGGAAGGTACTGATGCTTGAGCCGAGGCGCATCGCCGCCCTCGCTTGCGCGACCCGGATGTCGACCCTGATCGGCGAGGAGGTCGGGCGCGCGGTCGGCTACCGATTCCGGCACGAGAGCCGCGTCTCGGCGGAAACCCGGCTCGAGGTGATGACCGAGGGCGTGCTCGTTCGCGCCCTCCAGCGCGATCCCTCGCTTGCCGGGGTCTCGGCCGTCATACTCGACGAGTTCCACGAGCGCTCGATTCCCGGGGACCTCGCGCTCGCCTTCCTCCGGGAGATCGTGCCCCTTCGAGACGACCTCTTCGTGCTCGTGATGTCGGCGACGATGGACGCGTCCCGGCTCGCCGACTCGCTCGGCTGCGCCGTCTACGCCGTGCCGGGCAGGACGTGGCCCGTCTCCATCGAGCACGACCCTCCGCCCGACTCGCGCGCGTTCACCATTCCCTCGTGGGCCGCGCGCGCGGCGCGTTCGGCCGCCTTGGGAGGGAAGGGCGACGTGCTCGTCTTTCTTCCCGGCATCGGCGAGATACGGTCCGCCGCCCGCGAGCTCGCCGGGGCGGACGCGGAGATACTCGTCCTCCACGGGAGCGTGCCGATCGAGGAACAGCGGCGCTGCCTCTCGGGCGGAGGGGGACGGCCGCGCATCATCCTCTCGTCGGCGATCGCG
>JAKPSR010000183.1 GCA_029571425.1 Spirochaetota bacterium
GATGATCTCGATGGGGCCGCTCTCGCGGAGGGGAACCGGCCGTTGGGCGGGCGCGCCGCGGGTTTCGGCCTCCGCTCGCGCCACCGGCCGTATCGGCGGGACCTGCGCGGGCCGCGCGTGCGGCGCCGGCGGCTCGATCTCGCCCGCGCGGGATTCATACGCGAGGAGGAGTTCCTTCGGGAGGCGGCGCGCCGTCCCCGCGACCCGCTTCATCTGGTATTGCCCGCCGTACCCCGCGAGGAGCTCGGCCAGTTGGTGCGCGATCGTTTGTATGTCTGCCGACTCGGAGCCCGAGGGCTTGGTCACGAAGTCGCTCGCGCCGAGGTCGAGGCACTCCATCGTGATCCGGGCCCCCTCCTTCGCCACGCTCGACAGGATCACCACGGGCACGTCGATCCCGAGTTTCTTTCGCTCGCGGAGGAACTCGATCCCGTTCATCTCCGGCATCTCGATGTCGAGGACGACGACGTCGGGCTCGCAGCGGGCCATCTTCTGCAGGGCGAAGCGGCCGTTCATCGCCTTGTCGGCGACGCGGAGTCCCGGCGACGACTCGACGATACGGCCGATCAGGCTGCGCATCAGGGCGGAATCGTCGACTATCAGCACGGATACAGGTTCCATCGTCACTCCATCCCTAGAGGTTCTTTTGGTAGAGGCACGCCCAGTCGGTCTTGAGGAACTCGAATTTCGTCTTCATCCCAAAGAGGGATTCCGAGTGTCCGATGAACAGGAAGGACTTCGGGGACATCGCGTCCCAGAATCGGTCGATGACGGCTTTTTGCGCGGCCTCGTCGAAGTAGATTAACACGTTGCGGCAGAAGAGGACGTCGACCTTCGTGAGTCCCGAGTCGTTCTTCAGGTTGTGGTAGTCGAAGCGGATCATCTTCATGATCTCCTCGCGCACCTGGTAGCCGTTGTTCTTTCGCTCGAAGAAGCGCGCGAGGTAGGCGTCGGGAATGCCGGCGATTCGGGACTCCGGGTAAAACCCCGCCTTTCCGACCATCAGGGACTTGAGCGAGATGTCCGAGGCGACGATCTCGGCGGTCAGCGGGGCGGGAAGCTTGTCCTTGAGGATCATCGCGAGGGTGTAGGGCTCCTCGCCGGTAGAGCAGCCGGCGCTCCATACCCGTACCTTCTGGTCTCCTTTGTCGCGCTTAAGCCGCACGATCTCCGGGATCACGTAGTTTTCGAGCGCGTCGAAATGCGGCTGGTTCCGGAAGAAGCGGGTGAGGTTCGTCGTGACCGAGTCGAGCATCAACTTGAGCTCTTCCTTGTCCTGGACCAAGAGCTTGTAGTAGTCCATGACCCGGTCGATCTTCTTCTCGCGGAGGCGTTCCCGAAGCCGGCTTTCAAGGATAGCGCGGTTCGTCGCCGAGAAGGTGATCCCGCTTTCGTCGTAGATGAGTTTGCGGTACTGGTCGAAGTCGCTGTCCGTGAGAAAATCCGCCATACAACCCCTCTTGAGCGAGACCGGCCAGGCCGAGGCACCCAGTAAGAAGTCTAAAGCCTCTTCACCTCGCTGTCAATGAAGAAGGCTACGGGCCTCGCCGTTGGTTTTGACGAACGGGGCAAATACCGATATAGTAGAATGATGAAGCGGCCGCGTCCTTCGTGGGTTTTCGCCATCCCCCTCGCCACGATCGTCCTTTCCTCCTGTTCCTTTAACTATGGGGCAGGTCCAGGCGCGGAGGACCCGTATCCCGAGATGATCCTTACCGGCGTCGTGGCCGAGCGCTACGAGTCCGCCGCCGTTTCCCTCGAATTCAGCGCGGACGTCCTCGAAATATACGACGAGGATCGACTGTGGGCGGCGAACGGGGCACGGTTTACCCAGTTCGATGCCCCCGGGAGCAGCGCGGTCGAGTCCGAAGCCTCCGCGTCCGTACTGATCGTCGACGACAAAAACGGGGTGTACTCCCTCGGCGGGGAGGTTCGCTTTAGCGTCGCGTCGGAGGGGATCGTGTTCTCGGCCCCGGCCCTGCGCTGGACGAAGGAAACCCATCGCCTGGTCGGCGCCGTCGACGGCGAAGTTACCGTCGAGGAGGATGACGGCACCGTGATCCGGGGCCGCGGGTTCTTCGCCGATACCCTGAGGCGCGACTATGACTTTTCCGGTCCCGTGTCCGGCACCTTATCCTCGCCCGACGCAGTGGCATCGGCCGATGCTGTGGCATCGGGCGACGCAGTAGTGTCGGACGGGGTGTCCGCGCTCGGAAGCGAGCAGCCATGAGACGCGCCCTCGCCGTTGTCCTCGTCCTTATTCCGGCCCTCGTCTTTGCCGGAAAGCCGATCACCTTCTCCGCCGACCGGATGAGCGGGACTGCGGGGAAAAAAGGCGAGAGAACCGTGCTTTCCGGAAACGCCAAGGTTCAGGTCGGCTCGCTCGAGAT
>JAKPSR010000208.1 GCA_029571425.1 Spirochaetota bacterium
TATCGGGATTCGCAGCCCTCGGCTGAGCCCGGTTTTACAAGGCAAATCACTATGTTATAATGAGTTGCAGACGGAGGATCGATGTACCAATCCCGCGTGTTTCTCGAAGTCCGTATCTTGGTTCCCGGCGCGGAAAAGGCCTTTTGCCCCTGCCGCGTCGGCGCCGACGCCGGAACCTGCCCCGTTTGCCGCCGAGAAAGCGGGGCCCATCCAGTCATCAACCCCCAGGCGGCGCGAACCGCCTACACCATAGCGCACGCCCTCGACTGCGCCCTCGCCGAACGGGCCGCCTACGAGCGGCCGGAAGGCGCGCCCGCGCTTCCCCCCGAGCACAGCCTTTCGGGGGCCTCGGTCAAAATCGGCTCTGACGGCTACATGGACATCGAATTCCACCGCCGGCGCAAGCGCGTCACGATCCGGGAGGTTCGGATCGAGGAAGACGCCGGCCGTTTGACCCACCTCGACGGGGAGGCGCGGATGGACTATTCCCGCGCCGGCGCGCCGAGCATTCGCATCCGCACCGGCACCGAACTCGAGCTGGGTGAGGAGGCGGAGATCCTGTTGACCGAGCTCCGCCGGCGCATCCAGTACATGGGGGTGCTAAAGGGGACAAGCTTCGAAAGCGCCATCCGCTGCAACGCCTACGTCGCCCTCGCCACCTACCCCGCCGAGCCCGACTACACCGTCAAGCTCCGCAACCTAAACTCGTTTAATTTCGCGCGCAAGGCGATAAACGCCGAGCTCCGCCGTCAGGAGGAAATCCTCGCCTCGGGGGGCGCCGTCGTGTCCGAGAGCCGGCTTTGGAACGAGAAGCAGGATCGTACCGAATTCTACCAAAGCAGGGAGTCGGTCTCCACCCTCAAGGCGGGGCCGATCGACGGGTCCCCGGAATACCGTTGCCCGCCGGCCCTCCTCGCCGAGCTCCGCGCCTCGGCGGTCGAGCATCCCTCGGAGCGCCAGGCGCGCCTGATGGACACGTGGGGCATATCCCGCCCCCGCGCCGAGTTCATCTGCGACGAAAAGAGCCGCGCCGATTTCTTCGAGCAGACGATCGCCGCCGGCGCCGACGCCATGGACACCGCGCACTGGCTTATGTCGGACGTCACCGGCCTACTCAGGCGCGCCGACCTCTCGGTCCAGGAATCGCCGCTTTCCCCCCGCCGCTTCGCGGCCATCCTCGGCCACTACCACGCCGGGCGCATCCACAGCCGCATCGCGAAGCAGCTGCTTCAGGCGGTCATCGAGACCGACCGCGACCCCGACGACCTGATGAAGGAGCATAACTGGAGCCAGATCACGGACCCGGCGCAGCTCCGCCTCCTCGTCGAGCGGGCCATCCACGAAAACGAGCCGGAGGCCGCTCGGCTCCGCGAGGGCGACATGGCCCCGCTCGAGTTCCTTACCGGCTTCGTGATGAAGAAGACCCGAGGTCTCGCCGATCCCGCGACCGTAAAGGCCCTGCTGAAGGAAGAGCTCCGCATCAGCGTCGTCTACGTCCTTTCGATGGGGGGCACGATCTCGGCGAGAGTCGACGCATCGGGCGAGGTGTCGGGCGGGGACGCCGC
>JAKPSR010000409.1 GCA_029571425.1 Spirochaetota bacterium
CGCACGGGCTCGCCCATATCGAGGAGGTACGACTCGCCGTTCACGCCGACTCCGCCTGCCTGCAGGACGAGGGAGCAGGCCTCCGGGATGGTCATGAAGTAACGGACCATCTCGGGGTCGGTTACGGTGACCGGACCGCCCTTCCTAATTTGGTCCAGGAAGAGGGGGAGTATAGAACCGCGCGAGCCGAGGACGTTTCCGAATCGGACGAACATGTACGCGGAATCCGACGCCCCTCCGCCGAGGCCGGACTCGCGCGCGCGGCGAGCGGCCTCGAGCACGAGCCGCTCGCTGAGCATCTTGGACGCCCCGTAGACGGAGACCGGCTCGACTGCCTTGTCGGTCGAGATGAGGACGAAGCGGCGCACGCCCGACTCGAGGCAGGCGTCGAGGAGGTTCGCGGTGCCGAATACGTTGTTCTCAATGACGGCGACGGGATTCGCCTCCATCAGCGGCACGTGCTTGTAGGCGGCCGCGTGGAATACCACGTCGCAGCGAAGCTTCCGCATAATATGCCGCATGTACTCCCGGTCCTTCAGCTCGCCGATGACGGGGACGATGGTGGCCTTTTCGCCGACGCCGCCCTCCTGTAGGAGGCGGAGCTCGCGGTCGATTTGGTAGATCGAGTTTTCCCCGTGGCCGAAGAGATAGAGGCGCTCGGCGCCGCCCGAGAGGAGCTGGCGCGCGATCTCGCTGCCGATAGACCCGCCCGCTCCCGTGATCAGGACGCGCTTTCCGCGGAGGTAGGCTAGGCTTTTCTTTAGGCTGATCGAGACGGGGGGGCGTCCGAGGAGGTCCTGGGGATCGATCTCGCGAGCCTGGATCAGGTGGGCTTTCCCCTCCAGTATCTGCGCGATGCCGGGTAGGAGCCGGATGCGGGTGAAGCCCGCCTGCTTGAGGGAAAGGTAGATCGACCTGAGGGTTTCCGGGCTCGCGCTCGGGATGGCGATCAGCGCCTCGTCGCGGGGACCGATTCGCACGAGGCGGGCGACGCGTCGGATGGGGCCAAGGACGGGAATTCCGTCGATGGTTTTGCCGATTTTCTCGCGGTCGTCGTCGAAGAAGGCGATGACCGAGCCGAAAATACCCTTTTCGCGTATCTCGCGCGCGAGCATGGTCCCGGCGATGCCCGCCCCAATGATGTAGATGCCCCAGTCGGGCTGTTCGTCTTTCACAGCGTACGGTTACCTAAGGCGAGCGAGGCGGGGTTACTGACTCAGCAACTCGAACGACAAATCGATCAGAAACGACTCGTCGTACATATCCAGCTTGACCTTGGCCCTCCCTTTTCTCTTATCGACCTTTACGATCCGTCCTTCAAGTCCTTTTAGTGGCCCTTCTGCCACTTGGATACGGTCGTTTTCGTCGAATCGGACCTTGGAACGATCGGCGATATCGCCGAGGGCGGTGAAATGCTTCAGGGTGGCGAGGTCCCGTCCCCCAATGGGAAGGGGACGCACGTTGTCGGGCAAGAATCGATAAAACCCGTCGGTCGTGCGGAGTATCCAGTAGAGATCCTGGCTTAGCTCCTCTGTTTCGAGAAAGATGTATCCCGGGAAAATTGGGGCGAGCTCGGAGACGTTTTTCCCCTTGCGGCGAACCATCAGCCGGCGACGGGGAAAAATCAACCGAAGGCTTCCCTCGTCGTCTCCGAGTGGCATTGACGCCATTCTCTTTATATAGGAATCTTCGGCGCCCGTTTTCACTTGAAGGGCGTAGTAGTTCATGTAATGAACGATACCACAGGGACGAAAAAAAGAAAATAGCCGCAGATTGTTTTTCTCCAGGCTCTTCTCAATTGTTTTCCGGCGGTGCCGATACACAGAAGGAATAGGAGTGTTCCATGCGCAAGATCGGGCTTTGCTTCCTCGCCTCGCTTTGCTTCGCCGTTCGGCTTGCCGCCTCAACGGTGACGGTCGCCGTCGCCCAAAACGAGGTCGCGCCCGAGATAGCGCTGGAGACGAGTTCCCTGATCGAGGACGAGATCATGGGAAGCCTGTACGACGAGGGCTATATCGTCTCGAACAACGATATAAGTCTCGTCGGGACCGCCTACGCGGACCCCTCGTTCGGGATCAAGGACGCGACGGAGGGTTTTTCCGATTACCTGATCGCCGTCCTCGTCGAATACGCCGAGGAAGCCGTCAAGGACGCGGAACGGCAGATCGTGTACGCGGAGATCCGCGCCGTCACCTGGCGGCTCGTGCGCCTCTCGGACGGGAAGGTTCTCGCCGAGCGAGTTGTCGACATGAAAAAGGCGAAGGCCGACGATCCGCAGGATCGGGCCCGGCGCCTCGCGAAGATAATCGGGCGCGATTGCGACCGTCTGCTTAGAAAGGAATAGGGGGGAAAAAACATACCATGAAACGATCCATAGCCGTATTGCTGTGCGGGACGGTTCTCGCCCTCGCTTCGATGTCCGCCGCGTGGGCGGTATGGGAAGGGAACGCCGGCATCGCCGGCGCCTCCGAGTTTCCCGGGCCCGGGCTGTTCGCGCGAAGCGATCTTTTCCCCCGCAACACCATAGTCGAGATCATTAACCTCGAGAAGGACATCACGACGCGCGTGGTGATAACCGGCCCCTCGGGGGTTCCGGGCGTGGTCGCCATCCTCTCGCCCGAGGCCGCGGCCGCCTTGAACATCAAGGCGGGGACGGTGAATCGGGTGCGGATCTCCGTTCCGCCCGTTACCTCGGAGCGTCCCGCCCCGGGAACCGTTCGCGGCACCGAAGGGGACGCAAGCCTCGACCCGGACGTGAACCCCGCCGCCGCGGTGAATCCTGCGCTCCCGCTTTCCGCGATCGCCTCTCCCGGCGCGGACCCTCTGGTCCCGATGCCTGCGGAGGCTGAACAGACTGAGGCGAAGCCGACGGAGGAAGCCGCTCCGGTCGCCGAGCCCGTTCAGGCTCCCGAGGTCGTCGTCTCTGAAGAGACCGCCGAGGTTCAGGAGCCCGCCGCGAGTAATGAGATCGCCGAGGAAACGCCCGCGGAAATGCCTGAGAAAACGCCCGCTGATATCGAAGCTCCCTCAAGTTTGGAAATAGCCGGCGTCACAGGCGAGCCCGTGGTGACGACTCCGGTTGAGCCGGAACCGGAGCCTGTGCCGGAGCCGATAGCGGAAACCGCGGAAGTGCCTGCGGCCGAGCCCGTGGTCGAACCCATCGATGAGCCTATCGTGGAACCGGAGTCTGCCGAGACCGAGGAGATCGTTACCCTCGTGCCCGCGGAGCCGAATCCTCCCGAGCCCTTGGATGCAGTGCCGCCGGAGAGCGACCTCGAGTCGCCCGGCGAGATCGCGTCCGTTTCGGAACCGGTCGAGGCGCCCGAGACCCCAGTAGGCATGACTGAGTTGGGCGAGCCGGCCGTTCCCG
>JAKPSR010000210.1 GCA_029571425.1 Spirochaetota bacterium
CGCGATACGACCCTCCGGCGCCACGACCGTAGGCCCCTATTCCCCGGCGGTTGAGGCGGGCGGGTTCGTGTACCTTTCAGGTCAAACACCCATCGACCCGGCGACGGGAAAGTTGGTAACGGGCGGCGTCGCCGAGCAGACGCGCCAATGCCTGCGTAATTCATTCAACATACTTAAGGCCGCCGCTCTGACGGGCGACGACGTCGTGAAGGTTACCGTGTACCTCGTCGACCTTTCCCATTTCCCGGCGATGAACGAGGTATACGCCTCCGAGTTCTCCGAGCCCTATCCCGCGCGGACGACGGTCGGCGTGCGGGAGTTGCCGCTCGGCGCCTCGGTGGAAATCGAGATGGTAGCGCGAAGGGGGTAGGCATGGACTATGTTGAGCACAAACGGCGGGGGGTATCGGTCGTCGAGGTCGTCGCCGACGGGGTAATCGTGGCGAGCGCCCAGGACCTCTTGGACATCATATCCGATTTCTCGGTGAAGAAGATCATCCTGCGCAAGGAGAACCTAAGCGACGCTTTTTTCGACCTTCGGACCGGGTTCGCCGGCGAGATCCTCCAGAAGGCGAGCAACTACCGTATTTCCATCGGCATCGTCGGCGACTTCTCGAAGGTCGATAGCCGAAGCCTACGCGACTTCATCTACGAAAGCAACGAGACGAAGCAGATAGTCTTTAAAGGATCCGTCGAGGAAGTGCTGTCCGTCTTTTGCCGTTCGTGATCTATTGGCTCCGGGCGGTATCCCCCGCGGCGACTCGTACCTCGAAGGCGCAGCGCTGATCGCCGGCGAGGACGCTCGAGAGCAGCTTTACGCTGACGTTTCCTTTTCCGTATATCGCCTCCCAATTGTGAAGAAGGCTGAGCTCGGAGCAGTGGCAGAGGCGCGGGGTCGAGATGACGCCGTCGGCGACGAGGTCGCACCCGCAGTGCGAATAGTATACCTCGACGCGATCGTCCAGGAGGGCGTAGTCGAAATCGGCGAATTCTTGCTTAAGCAAAGCGAGGGCCTCGGGGAGGGAGCGGCCTTCGGCGAAGGCACGGCGATATACCCGCTCTGAGTACGAGGCGGAACACGCCTGGGCGCAGCGTGCCAAGAGGTGGTTCGCCCGATCGGCGTCCCTGTCAATAAACGACGCCAGGGCGGCGAACCAATGCCGGTAGAACCTGTTATCCTTGCTTATCCCCATACGCCCCCGCGCGAACGCGCAGGCACAGTATACACCCGATCCCTTTTTCCGTGTGATGCTTTGGGTTTACAAATCACATAAACCGCCCTATACTTATACCGTGGTGATATGAATAGGAGGTAGCCATGAACCGGAATGCCATGCTTGCCCTCGTCTTTCTTCTCGCCCTTGTTTCCCGCGCGGTAGCCGCGGACCCGGGTTCGGGGAACCCTGCCGACGCGTCCCCCGCCTTCGACATCGACACGGTTATTCGGGCTGGGGTATTCGGCAATGAAGACCGAATACGTGAGGCCGCTGCCCCGCTCAGCGAGGCGGAGCGGAATCGTATATACGATGAGTACCGCAAACCCTCGTTCCGGTACTCCTTGCTCAACCTGGTGCCGGGCTTCGGACTTGGTTCTTTCATCCAACGGGACGGATTCGGCGGGCGGATTTGCCTCGCCGGCGACATCGTCGGCATAGGCGGGATAGGCGTCGGCTACGTCGGCATGATCGTGACCGGCTTCTCTATCATGGTTGACGCCCTTTTCGCGAGCGCCTCGGAGGAAGCCGAGGAAGACCTGGAGGACGCCTCGGGCGCCTTTACCGCGTTCATGATCGTCTTCTACTGCGGCGTCGCGATCTTTGGGTCGAGCAAGGTTTTCGGCGCCGTAAGGCCTATTTACTATGCATCCAAATACAACTCGGCACTCAAATCCAGCCTGTCGGGAGGGGCGGTCTCGTCGATCGGCGTGGTCCCTGTCGCGATAGAACGGAGAAGCGGTATCGCGATTAAAATCGGCCTATAGTCATTAACGCGGGCAGTTATTCCGTCGAAGCGCGCCGGCCAAGGGGTTCCTTGCTCTTTCGGTTGGAAAACCGTACATTATTTGCATGACGTACGACCTCATTATCATCGGGAAGGGGCCCGCCGGTATATCGGCCGCGCTCTACGCGGCGCGGGCCGGTTTCGGCGTACTCGTGATCGGGAAGGGTAGGGGCGCCCTTGAGCGGGCGGAGTCGATCGAGAACTACTATGGCTTCGCCGAGCCCGTATCCGGGGCCGCGCTCGCGGACGCCGGGGTTGCGCAGGCGCTCAGGCTCGGCGTTTCCGTGCTCGACGAGGAGGCCGTCGGCCTTTCATTCGAGGACGAGTTCGTCGTGCGCACGACGGGGAGCGAATTCCGCTCTCGCGTCCTCTTGCTCGCGACCGGGAAATCGCGCGTTCAGCTGAAGGTGCCGGGTTTCGAGGAGTTCCGGGGAAAGGGGATTGGTTTTTGCGTCGTCTGCGACGGTTTCTTTTACCGGGGGAAGAAGGTCGCCCTTGTCGGGGCTGGGGACTACGCGGCGAGCGAGTACCATGAGCTAACCGCCTTCACCAAGGATATCACCGTCTTCACGGACGGGGTAGAAGTCCCCGCTGACCGTTTCCCCGGCGCCCGGATCGTTACCGGCAAAATCGAGGGCTTCGAGGGCGCCGACCGGGTTTCCGCCGTTCGATCGGCCGGCGTCTCCCATCCCGTCGACGGGGTCTTCGTCGCGGTCGGGACGGCCGGCGCCGCGGATTTCGCCGCCAAGATCGGGGTCATCTCGAACGGGACCGACATCGCCGTCGACGCCGACTTCATGACGAACGTGCCCGGCCTCTACGCGGCCGGCGATTGCATAGGCGGCTTTCTGCAGGTCGCGAAGGCCGTGTCTGACGGCGCCCTCGCGGCCAAGGCCATCGTGGCGCGGCTGAAAAATTCCCCGCGAGGGTAATCCCTCTCCGCCCTTTACACGGGAAGGGTTAATTGCTATATTTTTAGCGATATCGAAGGCGCGCGAGACGGCTCGTTCGCCGTCGCCCGGCGCCAAACGCCTGAAAACCGGCATCCATCCCGAGGAGGACTTTCCATGATCAAGACTGTGAAGGACGTGAACCTGAAAGGCAAGCGCATCGTGATGCGCGTCGACTTTAACGTGCCGATGAAGGACGGGGTCGTCCAGGACGACACCCGCATCATGGCCGCCATCCCCACCATCAAGTATATCCTCGACCAGGGACCGGCCTCCCTCGTCCTGATGAGCCACCTCGGCGATCCCGACAAGGACGCGAAGAAGGCCCAGGAGAAGGCCGAGAAGGACGGCAAGCCCTTCGACAAGGAAAAGTACATCGCCGGCAAGCACCGGATGAAGAGCGTCGCCGACTACCTCGCCGCCAAGATCGGCAAGCCCGTCGCCTTCGCCCCCTCCTGCTTCGGCCAAAAGGCGGCCGTCGCGGCCCTGCCCGCAGGCGGGATCATGATGCTCGAGAACACCCGCTTCCATAAGGAAGAGACCGCCAAGGACGAGGCCGGCCAGGAGCCGCTCGCGAAGGAGCTCGCCTCCTACGGCGACGTCTACGTCAACGACGCCTTCGGGACCGCCCACCGCGCCCACGCCTCCACCGCCACCATCGCGAAATTCGCCGCCGTCAAGGTCGGCGGCTTCCTGATGGAGAAGGAGGTGAAGTACCTCGAGCCGATGGTCACCAACCCGCCGAAGCCGATGACCGCCATTATCGGCGGCGCCAAGGTCTCCTCGAAGATCGCCGTCCTCGAGAGCCTCCTGAAGAACGCCTCCTCCCTGATCATCGGCGGCGGCATGGCCTACACCTTCCTCAAGGCACAGGGCCACACCGTCGGTAAGTCCCTCGTTGAGGACGACTTCATCGACACCGCGAAGAAACTCTTCGCCGCCGCCGCCGCGAAGGGCGTCAAGATCATCCTCCCCGTCGACCACGTCTGCGGCGACAGCTTCTCCGCCGACGCGAAGGTGACCAACGTCGCCGGCCTCGACATCCCCGACGGGCAGATGGGCATGGACGTCGGCCCGAAGACCCTGGCGATCTACAAGGAGACGATCCTCGCCTCCAAGTCGATCGTCTGGAACGGGCCGGTCGGCGTCTTCGAGTTCGAGGCCTTCGCGAAGGGAACGGGCGAGGTCGCCCACCTCGTCGCCGAGGCGACCGGGAAGGGCGCCGTGAGCGTCGTCGGCGGCGGCGATTCAGTCGCGGCCGTCAACAAGTTCAAGCTCGCCGATAAGCTGAGCCACGTGTCCACAGGCGGCGGCGCCTCCCTCGAGTTCCTCGAGGGGAAGACCCTCCCCGGCATCGCGGTGCTGGAGACTAAGTAACCGTACGCGAGGCGCGTTGCGCTGACAATAGAAAAGCCCCGGCGATGTGCCGGGGCTTTTTTTATTTGAAGGCGCCGGGTTCGAGCGGGGCCCGCGCGGCATCGCCCGTCAGGGCTTGGGGAAATTCCTGATGCAGTCGAGTGAGCGGGCGAGCTGCTCGGGCGAGGGCTCGTGGTCCTGCAGGTTCCCCGAGAGGAACTTGTCGTAGCCCACGAGATCGAGCATGCCGTGCCCGGAGAGCCCGAATACGATCACCTTCTCCTTTCCTTCTTCCTTCGCCTTGACCGCCTCGCGCATCGCCATCGCGACCGCGTGGCTCGACTCGGGCGCGGGCACGATACCCTCGCTTCGCGCGAACTTGATCGCGGCCTCGAAACATTCCGTCTGTCCGATCGACCGGGGCTCGATAAGGCCGTCGGCGACGGCTTTCGAGACGAGCGGCGCCATGCCGTGGTAGCGGAGGCCGCCGGCGTGGATGGTGTCCGGGATGAACTCGTGGCCGAGGGTGTACATCGGGAGGAGCGGGGTCATCCCGGACATGTCCCCGATGTCGTAGGCGAAGGGCCCGCGCGTCAGGGTCGGGCAGGACGAGGGCTCGACGGCGAGGATGTCGATCTGGGCGCCCTCGATCTTGTCCTTGCAGAAGGGGAAGGCGAGCCCGGCGAGGTTCGACCCGCCGCCCGCGCAGGCGATGACGACGTCGGCCTTTTTCTCGCCCGCGAGGGCGAGCTGCTTTTTCGTCTCTTGCCCAATGATCGTTTGGTGGAGCATTACGTGGTTTAGCACGGAACCGAGGGCGTATTTCGTCTTTCCGGTCGGGTCGGACACCGCCTCCTCGACCGCCTCGCTGATCGCGATCGCGAGGCTTCCGGGGCAGTTGGGGTCCTTGGCCAGGACGGCGCGGCCCGCGTTCGTCGTGCTCGACGGGCTCGCGACGCAGGAGCCTCCCCAGGTTTGCATCAGCATCTTGCGGAAGGGTTTTTGCTCGAAGCTTACCTTGACCATGTATACCTTGCACTCGAGGCCCATCAGGGAACAGGCGAACGAGAGGGCGCTGCCCCACTGCCCGGCGCCGGTCTCCGTGGTCAGCTTCTTGATGCCGGCGACCTTATTATAGTAGGCCTGGGCGATCGCCGTGTTCGGCTTGTGGCTCCCGGCGGGCGAGACCGACTCATTCTTGTAGTAGATACGGGCGGGTGTGTCGAGAAGGCGCTCGAGGGCGACGGCGCGGTGCAGGGGGGAAGGGCGCCATTTATAGAGGATGGACAATACCTCCTCCGGTATGTCGATCCACCGGTCGCTCGACATCTCCTGCTCGATCAGGTTCATCGGGAAGATGGCGCTCATCATCTCGGGCGTAACCGGCTTTCCGTCCGGGCCGAGTGGCGGGAGCATCGGCGAGCGGAAGTCGGCGGCGAGGTTATACCACTGGCGGGGCATCTCGGACTCGGAAAGGATGATCTTGATGGGCGAGACCGTTTTTTGAGGAATTGACATAGGACGCTCCTTGTATCTATTTGTAGATACAGTGTAGGGCATTATTCGTAAACGTGCAAGAGTTTTGTTTCTATTTGTAATAACAAAGAGGCGAAAAGATGGTTGAAATAGATGCCTAACGCCGCCCATTGAACCGGATCGATATATTTGGTACTATTCGCCCATTCACGTTTTTAAGGAGTCCCCAATGCGCAAATATTTCATCGCCGGTAACTGGAAGATGCACAAGACCACCTCCGAGGCGGTCGCCCTCGCCACCGAGCTCGTATCGAAGCTCAAGGGTGGTCCCCACAAGTACATGATC
>JAKPSR010000234.1 GCA_029571425.1 Spirochaetota bacterium
CCCAACGTAGACCCGCGGAACGCGTTTGTTAATCCCGCAGGTGATTTCGTAGGGGATCGTCCCGAGTAGGCGGGCGACGTCCTCTGCCGAGGCGTGGGCGGGCGGGGGCCCAAATATGGTGACGTGGTCCCACCGCTGGACCCAGGGGTCGGGCCCAAGATCGACCATGCATTGATCCATGCAAATTCGCCCGACGACGGGGAAAACGCCGTCCCCGACGCGGACGGTAAGGCCGGGCGAGAGGGCGCGGGGCAAACCGTCGGCGTAACCGACCGGGATGGTGCCGATAAAGGTATCCTCTTCCGCGGTCCAGGTGCGCCCGTACGAGACGTCGCTTCCGCGCGGGACTTTCTTAATCGAAACGATTTGCGTCTCGAATTCCATCACTGGGGTTACCGGAATCCGTCCCGCGAGTTCTTGGGAAGGCGGATAGCCATAGATTAAGATCCCCGGCCTGACCATCGAGAAAAAGGAATCCGGATGGAAGACGACCGCGCCGGAATTCGCGGCATGGACGATGCCCGGATCGATTCCGGCGGCCCTGATGCCGCCCACGGCATCGGCGAAGCGCCCGATCTGCGATTTCGTGAAAGCGACGTCGGCGGGGTCGAGGGAATCAGCGACGGAAAGGTGCGTCGCCACCCCGTCGAGGGCGAGAGACCCCGAACGGGCGATCTCGCGGGCGAGGGAGAGCGCGTCCTCGGGTACGCACCCGATTCGGCACATCCCGGTATCGACCTTAAGGTGGACGGGGACCGTCCGTCCGCGCGCGCGCGCCTCGCGGGCAAGATTCGCCACGAAGTCCGCGTCGACGACGAGCGGGGTGAGCTCGTGCTCGACGATGGCCGGGATTTCCTCCGGTATCGGCAGGCTGAGCGAGAGGATGGGTGCGACGATCCCGGCTTCGCGGAGGTCAATGCCCTCCTGAACTGAGGCGACGGCGAGGTGGGTCGCGCCCGAGCGGATGGCCGCGACGGCGACGGGAAGAGCCCCATGCCCGTAGGCGTCGGCCTTAACGGGGACGCACAGGCGTACTCCGGCGGGGAGGCGCTTGCGGATCTCGGCGATGTTCGATTGTAGGTGGTCAAGGTGGATAATAGCCCGAGTAGCGCGCATGGGGGCATTGTATCCCTTAAAAAAACTCTCTTCAAGGATTATCGGTCTGGATTATTCACCTGTTTTGTGCTAGAGTTATTTAACATTTATGGCACTATCCATCCTATTTTCTAAAAAGTTAGAGGTATCTCCAATGATTCGCAGCGTTTGTATCTTTATTCTCGTCAGCGTAGTATTCGTCTCCTGCGCCTCCGATCCCGCTCCCTCTGGGGCCGGACTTGCCCGCTACGGCGCCGGCAGCGTTGAGGAAGGGGATTCCGCGCCGCGCAAGGCCTCCGCGCCGGCGCAGCGGCTTCGGCAATCCGAGATACAAGCCCGCGTTGCCGCCCTCGAGTCCGATATGGACGCCAAGATCGAGGCTTTCGACCTTTCCGGGGCCTTTGACGACCTAAACGAGATCGCCGCGCTCCTTCCGGAAAACCAAGCCGGCAAGACGCGGCTTCAGGAGGTTTTGCGGAAGATCGAGCCGGTCGTTGACTCCATCCTGGTCGAGGCCGCCTCCGTACCGCCCGAGACCGCTCCCGACGTCGCGTTCAAGAAGCCTTTCTCCGTTCGCGTGTCGCTGAAGACTCCCGAAGGGAAACGCCCGCTTAGCGGTTTCCGCCTTGCCGTAAGCTATCCCTCGATCGCCGAGGACGGTACCCGATCCATCGCGACGGCGTCCGTGCTCAGCGACGCCACCGGGCTCGCGAGTTTCGTTGCCCCGGTTCCGCCGTCGACCGGGCTTTCCCGCGTCCTATTCGCCGCCGATTTCGCGAGCGACGATCCCCTTCTCGCGAAGGCCGTCGAGTCGCGCCGCGCCGCCCTTTCAGTCTCCTGCGAGCACCGGGTCGGCCCCCGCGAAAAGCGCGCGCCGACCACGATTTCCATCCTCGACTACGACAAGAACGGAAAGCCCGTCCTTGGCGGGAATCCCACCGCGACCACCCTGCTAAAGCCCCTGGTCCAAAAGGGCCTTACCCGGATCGGGATGGCCGATTTCCCGCATCAGCTCGCCTCCGGCGACGAGGCGGCCCTGATTAAGGCCGCGAAGGCCCAGTTCCAGGGCGGCGTCCAGCGCTTTATCTACGGCACAGGCCGGATTGAGCGGCTCGAGCGGGGGGATGACGGCGTTTGGCGCTGCACCTTCGTCGTCCAAGCCTCGGTATGGGACTTCGTCGCCGACCGAAAGGCCTACTCGACCGAGATTCGGCACGAGGCCGAGGGCGCGACCGAGGCGGCCGCCCTCGACGCCGCGCGGAAAAAGGTCGCCGGCGAGTTGTTGGTGAACGACCTCTACTATAATCTGTAGCTAGAAAAAAGATCGCGATTCCCCGATTGGGAAAAATAAGGTATACTGATTTTCCCGCACGCGCGGGGAATCAATCAATCGGGGTGAGATCATGTTTTATAGTCTAATCCTGCTGCTCGCGTTCCTGGTGGTCATGGTGTCCGTTGGGGTATGGGGGATGCGGAAAACCGCGACCCTCAACGACTTCTTCCTCGGGGGGCGAACCCTCGGGCCCTGGATGTCCGCCTTCGCCTATGGCACGACGTATTTCTCCGCCGTCATCTTTATCGGTTTCGCGGGCTCGCAGGGTTGGAACCTTGGGCTCAACGCGCTATGGATCGGCATCGGGAACGCCCTGCTCGGCGCCATGCTGGCTTGGCTCGTGCTCGGTCGCCGCACCCGGGTGATGACCCAGCGGCTGAACGTCATGACGATGCCGGAGTTCCTCGAGGCCCGGTACGGATCAGCCCACCTCAAGATGATCTCGGCCGTCCTGATGTTTGTCTTCCTCGTGCCTTATTCGGCCTCGGTCTTCAAGGGCCTTGGGCACCTCTTCGAGTCCACCTTCGGTATTTCCTACGATTTCGCCCTCATCGTCCTCGTCGGGATCACCGGCATCTACCTGGTGCTCGGCGGCTACTTCGCCGTCACCCTTACCGACTTTATCCAGGGATTCATCATGCTCGCCGGGGCCGTGGCGATGCTTGTGGTTCTGATGGCCAAGGCGGGCGGCCCGGCCGCCGCGATCGCCGCCGCGGGCTCGGGCTACGCCGCCGCCGCGCAGGGCAAGAGTCCTTCATGGCTCTCCGTCGGTTCCCTCATCTTCATGACGAGCTTCGGGACCTGGGGGTTGCCGCAGATGGTCCAGAAATTTTACGCGATCAAGGATGAGCGCGTCATTAAGAAGGCCGCCGTGATCACGGCCGTCTTCGCCCTCGTGATCGGGGTTACCGCCTACACGACCGGCGCGATGAGCCACGTATTCTTCACCCCCGAGTCGGTGCCGCGGCTTGCCTCGGGCGGCGTCAACTACGATCTTATTATACCGACGATGCTCACCCAGCACTTGCCCGAGGCCCTCCTCGCCCTCGTGATGCTCCTCGTCCTTTCCGCCTCGATGTCGACGCTCGCCTCCCTGGTTCTCGTCTCGTCCTCCGCGGTGGCGATCGACCTCTACAAGGGGTACCTTCACCCGGACGTCGACGAGAAGCGATCTCTCGTCATGATGCGCGTCCTTTCGGGCGTCTTCGTCATCAGCTCCTATATGATCTCCAAGATGCAGGTAGGCTTCATCGTCACCCTGATGTCCCTATCGTGGGGCGTGCTCTCCGGGGCTTTCATGGCGCCGTACATCCTCGGGATATTCTGGAAGCGCGTGACGAAGGCGGGCGCGTATGCCGGACTCTTCGCGGGGGCCGGCACCGCGATCGTTCTCTTCTTCGTCCTCGGGGCCGCTCGCTCGCCGCTCGCGTCGAGCATAGCGATGATTGTTCCCTTCGTCGTCGTCCCCGTCGTGAGCCTTCTCACCCCGAAGACCGACGGAGAGACCGTGCGACGGGCCTTTGGGTCTTAATGTAGCGCGGGGACGCGATCCCCGCGGTCATATACTTTCGAGAGGTTTTGCACATGAAGGAATTGGTTCTTTTGGGCGACGAGGCCCTGGCCCTCGGCGCGCTCCACGCGGGCGTTTCCGGTTGCTTCGGCTATCCCGGTACCCCATCCACGGAGATACTTGAGTATTTGATCGACAACCGCGAGCGCGCGGGCGGTCCCGTCGCGCAGTGGTGCGCGAACGAGAAGACGGCGTACGAGACGGCCCTCGGGGTTTCCTTCGCCGGGAAGCGCGCGATCGTCACGATGAAGCACGTCGGCCTTAACGTCGCGGCCGACCCCTTCATGAACTCCTCGCTCGTCGGGATCAAGGGCGGCCTCGTGTGCGTCGTCGCCGACGATCCCTCGATGCACTCGAGTCAGGGCGAGCAGGATACCCGCTTCTACGCGGACTTCGCCATGGTACCCCTCCTCGAGCCGGTGAACCAGCAAGAGGCCTACGAGATGGCGATCGAGGCCTTCGAGCTCTCCGAGCAGTTTCGCGTTCCCGTCATCCTCCGAATGGTCACCCGGCTCGCGCACTCGCGCGCGGTGGTGCGCGCGAAC
>JAKPSR010000247.1 GCA_029571425.1 Spirochaetota bacterium
GCCCGTCATTGACCGCCTCGCGTCGCGCGATTTCTCGCACCTCGCGATCGACGAGGCGCACTGCGTCTCGGAATGGGGAGACAGCTTCCGGCCCGCGTATCTCGGTCTCGCCGACGCGATCAAGCGCCTCTCGCCAGACGCCGTCACCGCCTTTACCGCGACCGCCTCGCCTCCCGTCCTCGCGCGGGTATCCGAGATACTCTTCGGCGGGAAGGCGCACGTCGTCCGCGGGGAATCTGACCGGCCAAACATCCGCTATTCGGTCGTCCCCTGCGCGGCGAAGGAACCAGCACTTCTCGCCGCGGCCTCCCGCGCGGCCCGTCCCCTCGTCGTCTTTTGCGCGACTCGGGCGGGAACCGAGCGATCGGCCCTCGTCCTTCGCGAGGGACTCGGCGACCGACGGGTTCGCTTTTACCACGCCGGCCTCTCGCGGGACGAGAAGGAGGCAACCGAGCGGTGGTTTCACGAGAGCAAGGACGGGATACTCTGCGCGACCTGCGCGTGGGGGATGGGAATCGACAAGCGTGACTTGCGGGCGGTGATACACCGGGACGCGCCGCCGACGATCGAGGCCTACGTCCAGGAGGCGGGACGCGCGGGGCGCGACGGCGACCCTGCGGAGGCGGTCTTGCTTTGGTCCGCGCAAGACCGTTTGCGCCTCGGGCGGCGCGGCGGGCGTCGGGCGGGCATACTGATCGATCTCGCCGAAAGCGGGCGATGTCGGCGCCAAACCATCCTCGCGGCCCTGGGCGACCCGCTCGCCGAATCGATCGAGGGACGCGCGCACGCCTGCTCGGGCTGCGACGTCTGCGAGGGAACGGCGCGGCGCGGCGGCCCGCGCGACCTCGACCTCGCGCTCGAGTTCATCGCCCGAAACAAGCGGCGCTACGCGCGGAAAGACGTAATCGAGCGTCTCATTGAGCTGGGGAACGCGCGCCTTGGTTCCGACGCGGGCAGCAGGCCATGGTGGGGAGCGCGAGACGCCGCGGAGGTAGTCAGCGAGCTTGAGCGAACCGGGCAGGCGACCGAGTCGAGCCGATGGCCGTGGAAGGGATTGATGACCGCGCTCGGCAAAAGGGGTGGAACGCGGTATACTTGAAGTCATGCGTGAGCGCGGCTCCCTGCCCAACCGAATCGACCCAAAACACCTCGAACGCTTTCGCTCGACCCTCGAACGCTTCGCACCCGTTCCCGACGGTGACTGGACCGCGGCGATCCCGCGCCTCGCGCACGTGACGATCCCGAAGGGCGGCTACTTTCTCCGCGAAGGCGACGTACCCGGCAAGCTTGCTTTCATCGCGGCGGGCCTTTTCCGCGTGTACTTCATCACCGACCGCGGCGACGAGCGCGTGATGGCCTTCCGCGAGGAGGGGCGCCTCATCTCGGGCTTCAGCCCCTTCCCCGCCGAGCGGAGGCCCCGCTTCAGCATTCAGGCGCTTGAGGATTCCGAACTGCTGCAGACGCCGCTCGACCCAGAGGCCGTGCGCGGTTCTGCCGACTGCTGGAGACAGGTGTACGTTAAATACATGGAATTGCTGTTTCTCGAGAAGGAAGAGCGAGAGCGTCAATTTCTCTCGGACGACGCCGAGTCCAGGTACCGCGCCTTCCTCAAGCGACATCCCGGACTCGAGGCCCGGGTGCCGCAGTACGAGATCGCCTCCTACCTCGGCATCACCCCCGTCGCGCTGAGCCGCATCAGAAAAGGGATGCAAGCGAAACAGGCTAATTCTTAACCCAGGTTAATGCGCCGAGGGTCCGACCTCCGTATACTCACGCCCAGCATACCGCAAGGAGCGTGAATACATGCAAAAGGGAAGATTGCTCTACCTCGACAACGTGCGCGCGAGTCTGATGATCCTGGTGATACTTCAGCATGCCGTCCGTGCCTATGGCTCGACGGTGTGGTGGTTCGTGCGCGACGCGCAAGCGCCGCTTCTCGAGCGATTCGCCGCCGTCAACTCATCGTTCTTCATGAGCCTCTTTTTCTTCATCTCGTTCTATTTTCTTCCGCCGAGTTATGACCGAAAGTCCTTCGGCGCATTCCATCGCGACCGCCTACTGCGGCTTTTCGTCCCGCTCGTCGCGTACGTCGCCCTCGTCTCGTCGGTGATGATGTACGCCTATTTCAGTCTCGCCCGCGGGTATGGCGACCCTGGCTTCCCGCGGTATTACCTGGATTTTTTCCTTGGGCTCGGGGGAAAGCCATCTGACTGGTCGGGCCCGGCATGGCCGGACGCGAATTTCGGCCACCTGTGGTTCGTGGAGCATCTATTGCTGTACGGCATGGCCTATTCGATTGTCCGCCTTGCGGTTCCCCGGCTCGGCGGATCGTGGAAACGAGAGCTTCCGTTCCCGTCGAACCGCGTCATCGCGGCCGTCGGCGCGGCGCTCGCCCTCGCCTCATTCGCGATCCGATCCAGGTATCCGCTCTATCGATGGGTTGGCGTCCTCGGGTTCATCCAGGCGGAGCCCGGTCACCTGCCTTTCTACCTCACGATGTTCCTCGCGGGGATACTGGCGTACCGAAACGATTGGCTCTCGTCCCTTCCGGGCAAGGCGGGCACGTTGTGGTTCCGCGTCGGCGCCGTCTCGGCGGTCGCGGTCGCCCTCTTCCCCGTCGCGCCCGAATCGTTCGGTGGCGGGACTCCCCTCTCGCTCGCGTACGCCGTTTGCGAGAGCTTTTGCTGTCTCGGTTTCGTGATCGGCATTCCCTATTGGGCATGGCGCCTCTGGAACGCGCAAACCCCAGCGCTTAGAGCGCTCTGCGACAACTCCTACGCGATGTACATCCTGCACTTACCGATCGTTGTTGGATATCAGTACCTTGTGGCGGGACTCGCGATAAGCCCGTACCTAAAGTTCGCGCTCGTATCGGCCATTTCGATTCCGACGACATTCCTGGCCAGCGCCACTCTCCGGAAAATTCCCGCTGTGGCGAGATACGTCTAGGGAACCGGCGCTACTTACTTCCCTTCGTCTTCCGTTATCTCCGGCTCGCCCTCGGCGCTGGCCGCCGCGGGGGCGGGGGCCGCGCGGCGCTTTTTCCGCGGGGCCGGGGGCCGCTTTCGATAGTGCACGATGTAATTGACGACGTTGACGTAGAGTGCGATCGCGACCGTGACGACGATCACCTCGCGGGAGGTGAGGACGGCGAGGATAAGTTCGAGGAGCCGATCGGGGGTCATACCGACAGTATCGGCATGCCCACGGGCGCGCTTGACCTCGATCCAGCCGGTCGATAGGATAGGTACATGACAGGGATCATCGACTACAACGCGGGCAACATCCGCAGCGTCGAGCTCGCGCTTCGGGCGCTCGGCGCCGAGTACCGGATATCGAAGGACCCCCGCGACCTCGCCTCGGCGGACCGGGTGATATTCCCCGGCGTCGGCGAGGCGCGCTTCGCGATGCGCGAGCTTCGCGCGACCGGCTTCGATTCCTTCCTCCGCGACTGGGCGGCCTCGGGGAAGCCCCTCTTAGGGGTATGCCTCGGCTCCCAAATCGTCTTCGACCATTCGGAGGAGAACGACACCCCCTGCCTCGGCTTGATCCCGGGCGTCGTCCGCCGCTTTCCCTCCGACTTCCGCGAGCGCGGCCTCAAGGTCCCGCACATGGGCTGGAACGACGTGCACTTTAAGAACGGGGGATCGCCCCTCTTCGACGGCGTCGCCGATGGCTCCGCCTTTTACTTCGTCCACTCCTACTACGTCGAGCCCGCCGACCCGGCCTGCGTCACCGCGGCCTGCGAGTACGGCATCACGGTCCCCTGCGGCGTGAGGCGCGGGAACGTCGAGGCCTTCCAATTCCACCCGGAGAAATCCGCGGCCGCCGGGTTGCGGCTCCTCGCGAATTTCACCGGCGCGAAAGGGGGCCCTGCATGCTGAAGAAGCGCGTCATCGTTTGCCTCGACGTCAAGGACGGGCGTACCACGAAGGGCGTGCGTTTCCTCGACAACGTCGACGTCGGCGACCCGGTCGAGATGGCCGCCGAGTACTACCGCCAGGGAGTCGACGAGCTCGTCTTCTACGACATCATGGCCTCGGCCCGCGACCGCGGCCCAACCCTCGACCTTATCCGCCGCGTCGCCGAGAAGGTGTTCATCCCGTTCTGCGTCGGCGGCGGGATATCCACGGTCGCGGATATCCGCTCGACCATACTCGCCGGAGCCGAGAAGATCAGCATCAACTCCCCCGCCGTCCGGAACCCCTTGCTGATCGAGGAAGGCGCGGGCATCTTCGGCGCGCAGTGCATCGTCCTCGGGATGGACGCAAAACGCGACCCCGCGATGCCATCGGGATACCGGGTGTTCATCAACGGGGGACGGGTCGCGACCGACCTCGACGCCGTCGCCTGGGCGGCGGAGGCCGAACGCCTCGGGGCCGGGGAGATCGTCCTTAACTCGATCGACGCCGACGGAACCCGGGACGGCTACGAGATACCGATCACCCGGATGATCTCGGAGCGCGTCTCCATACCCGTTGTCGCCTCGGGCGGCGCGGGAACACCGGCGCACATGGCGCGGGTGCTGACGGAGGGAAAGGCGGACGCCGCCCTCATCGCGTCGATGGTGCACTCCGGGGACTACACGGTAAAGTCAATCAAGGAAGAACTCGCCAAGCTCGGGGTGCCGGTCAGGCTCTGAGGGCGCGACGACTGGCGCCTATTCCGAATAGCGGGCCCGGCTCGTCGGCGTCTCGTAGACGTCGACGGCCCATAGCGGCGCCTCGGGGAGGGCGCGCCTGATCTCGCCGAATATCCAGCGCGCGATGCGCTCGGCGCTCGGGTTCCCGGCGAACTCGGGGATATCGTTGAGGTTCGAGTGGTCGAGCCGGGCGCACGCCTCACGGAGCGCCTTCTTAAGGACGCCGAAATCAAGGAGCATCCCGCCAGGGCCAAGCTCGTCGCCGCGCGCGTGGGCGAGGACGCGATAGTTGTGGCCATGCAGGCGCTCGCACTTTCCGTGATAGTCCGTCAAGAAATGGGCGGCCGCGAACTCCGCCTCGACCCGTACCTCGTACATAGCCACATAGTACCCCGAAGGTGTTGCCAACGCAAGGCCGGGTTGGTACAATTACCGATATATGAGTAAGCGACTCTCCGAGTTCACCTCGGGCATCCCCATTATCGAGCGTCGCGGGACGGTCGATCCCGAGATCGTCGACCTGGTCTACGACTCGCGGCACGCCGCCGAGGGTTCCCTCTTTTTCGCCCTTCCCGGCATCCACGCGGACGGCTCCGCGTTCATCTCTCAGGCCATCGAGCGCGGCGCCCGCGCCGTCGTGCACGCCTCCCCGCTCGCGTCTTACGATCCCCAGGTCGCCTACCTCCGCGTCGAGAACCCCCGCTTCGCGATGTCGCCCATCGCCGCCGAGTTCCACGGACATCCCTCGCGCGACCTCGCCGTGATCGGGGTCACGGGCACCGAGGGGAAGAGCACAACCGTCTCCCTGATATTCCAGCTCCTCCGCCTCGCGGGAAAGCGAGCCGGGTTCATCTCGACCGTCGAGTACTGCGTGTCAGACGAGGTGCGGTCGAATCCGGAGCACCAGACGACCCCGGAGGCGGTTACGATCCACGCCAAGCTCGCCGAGATGCGGGCGAACGGCCTCGAGTACGCCGTCGTCGAGTCGAGCTCGCATGGCCTTTCGCCGCGCACGAACCGCCTCGGCGATGTCCGCTTCGACGTCGGGGTCATGACGAACGTCACCCACGAGCACCTCGAGTTCCACGGAACCCACGAGCAGTACAAGAGCGACAAGGCAAACCTCTTCCGCGCCCTCGATCTTCACGACCACGTCAAGGCGGGCCGCCCGGTCCCCTCGTTCGGGGTGGTCAACGTCGAGGATCCCGCGAGCGCGTATTTCCGCGACGCGACGAAAAAACCCGTGTACGGATTCTCGACCTGGGCCGACGTGCCCGGCGGCCTCGCGGCCTCCCACGTCGAGCCGGACGCGCGAGGAACGAGTTTCCGCGTCTCCGGCGCCCTCCCTTCGGGCGGCGACGCGAGCGTGGACGCGCGGATAGACGTACCCGGCGCGTTCAACGTCTACAACGCGCTCGCGACCCTCATCGTCGTGTCGCGCGTCCTCGCCGTCCCCTTCACCGATCTCGTGCCGCTCCTCCCGGGCCTCCGCCCCGTGCGCGGGCGCATGACCCCCGTCGACGAAGGGCAGCCCTTCGAGGTCCTCGTCGACTACGCGCACACCCCCTCCTCCTTCAGCACGATCTTCCCCCCGCTGCGCAAGCGCGTCGGCGGCAAGATCATCAGCGTCTTCGGCTCGGGCGGCGAGCGCGACACGCAAAAGAGGCCCGAGCAGGGACGGGTCGCCGCGGCCTACTCGGACGTCGTCATCCTCGCCGACGAGGACCCGCGCGGCGAGGACCCGCGCGCCCTTCTCGAGGAGATCGCCGCCGGGTGCCCCGGGCTCAGGCGCGACGAGCAGCTCTACGTGATACCGGACCGCCCGAGCGCGGTCCGCAAGGCGATCGACCTCGCC
>JAKPSR010000268.1 GCA_029571425.1 Spirochaetota bacterium
CAGTCTCCGTGACCTTCCCGCCTTCGTCGTGCGGGTCCTCGCCCGCGCCGACCTCATCTTCCTCCGCTACCTGAAGGAGATCAACCGCCGGTCGAGCGCGATCGAACTCGAGCTGCAGAAGTCCGTGCGAAACCTCGAGCTGATCCAGCTCCTGAACCTGGAGAAGTCGCTCGTCTACTTCACGACCAGCCTTAAGAGCAACCAACTCCTGTTCGAGAAGCTGATGAAGACCCGCCTCATTACCCTCGACCAGGAGGACCGCGACTGGCTCGAGGACGTCGCCATCGACAACCGACAGGCCATCGAGATGGCCGACATCTACAGCAACATCCTCTCTGGGATGATGGATGCCTTCGCGTCGGTCATCTCGAATAACCTGAGCATCGTGATGAAGCGGCTCACCGTGATCTCGCTCGTCCTCATGATCCCGACGATGATCACCAGCTTCTTCGGGATGAACATCAACATACCGCTTAGCACGTGGTCCGGGATCCGGGCCCTCGCGCTGATCGTCGCGCTCTGCGTCCTGTCGTCCGTCGTCGCCATGTACCTGCTGAGCGACCGGAAGGCGAAAAAAAAGAAAACTGAGCGGACGCACGCCGAGCGCCGCAGGCTAAAAAGGCGCAATCGGGCCGTCGAGGCGTGAGCCGCGACTTGACGACCGCCGCTACCCGCGTATACAATGTGTTATTAACCCGGTCTCGCCGGGATATTATAGGAGCTTACCTGACCATGGACGCGCGAAACCAACATCTTCCGTTTAGGACCGCCGGCACGGCGCATCTCGACGGGAGAGGTGTGTCCACGGCCGTTTTTTGCGACCGGGGCGGTAAGACGGTTTCGTAACCGTCCCGTTCCCGATCCGCCCATACGCCGCGGGTTCCTCTCCTTCGAGGGGACCCGCGGTTTTTTTTTGCGTAGGCCGCGTCCGTCCCCTCCACGCCCGTCCAAGCGAGTGGTAAGCGAGATGGAGGATGCAGATGATCGACATGAGATACATACGGAAGGACTACGCGGGCACGCCAGTCCTCGATGGGCTGGACCTGCGCGTCGCGCGCGGCGACAAGGTGGGATTGATCGGGCGAAACGGCGCGGGGAAGACCACCCTGATCCGAATACTGACGGGCGAGGACCAGGATTTCTCGGGGACGGTCTCGCGCGAGGAAGGGGCGACGGTCGCGCACGTCCCGCAAGCCTTTCCCGAATTCGCGGGGACCGCGCTCGACTACGTCCTCGAGCCGGTCGAGGGTATCCGGGCCCGGCTCGCCGCCCTCGAGGAGGAGATGGGCGAAGCCGAAGGCAAGCGGCTCGACGCCATCCTCTCGCGATACGGAAGCCTTCGCGCGGACTACGACCGGGCGGGAGGGGACGGGGCGGAAGACCGCGCGCGCAGGCTTCTCGACGCGCTCGCCCTCGGCCGCTGCGCCGATACGCCGGCCATGTCGCTTTCGGGAGGGGAACGAAACGTCCTCGCCCTCGCCCGCGCGGCCCTTCCCCGGCCCGACCTCCTCGTCCTCGACGAACCGGGAAACCACCTCGACTACTGGGGCCTCGCCTGGCTCGAGGGTTTCATCCGAGACTACCCGGGAGCCGTCCTCGTCGTTTCCCATAACCGCTACCTGCTCGACCGCGCGGTGAGCCGCATCGTCGAGCTCGACGAAGGAAAGGCGACGAGCTTCGCCGGCAACTACTCGGCGTGGCGGGTAGACCGCCTCAGAAGGTCCGTCGCGGGGGATATGGCGCGGAAGGCCGACCAGAAAAAACTCGAGCGGCTCGAGGAGACGGTGCGCCGCTTCGCCGAAATCGCGCGCGCGCACCCGGACCCGGCATGGGGCCGTCGACTCCGCGCGCGCCGCACCCAGCTCGAGAAGTCGCGCGAATGGGCGGCCGAGCGGGACGCCGCGAGGCCGTCGTCGGGCGGGCCGTCAATCTCCGTCACGTTCGCGGGCGAGGCATCCCGCGCCGACGTCGCGCTCAAGCTCGAGGGGTTTTCCTGCGAGCGGGGCGGCCGCGTCCTCCTCGAGGAAACCTCGCTTCTCGTCGAGCCGGGTGAGCGCGTCGCCCTCGTCGGGCCGAACGGCTGCGGGAAAACGAGCTTCCTCGAGGACGTCCTCCGCGAAAGCGCCGAGGGCTCGAATCGCGTCTTGATCGGGCCGAGCATGCGCGTCGCGTACTGCTCGCAGCACGGCGAGACGATCGACCGGGACGGAACCGTCCTCGACGCCTGCCTCCGGGCGGGGGCCCGGGACGCCAACGCGGCGTGGGCAGCGGTCTCGCGCTTTCTCTTTACGCGCGACGCGCTCGAGCAGCGAACGGGTTCTCTCTCGGGCGGCGAGCGCAATCGACTGCAGCTCGCCCTCGCGACGATCGCGGGGGCGAATTTCCTCGTCCTCGACGAACCGACGAACCACCTCGACATCCCCGCGCGAGAGGCGGTGGAGGACGCGCTCGCCGAGTTCTCCGGGACCGCGCTCGTCGTCTCGCACGATCGCTACCTCCTCGACCGGGTCGCGACCCGCGTCCTCGAGATCGACGGAGGCGAACTCG
>JAKPSR010000324.1 GCA_029571425.1 Spirochaetota bacterium
TCCATTCCTCGGCCCAGTTTCGGTCGCCGCCGTTGGGATGGCAGTAGGTTACCGGATCTCCCGTCTCGTCGTATTCATTCTCGGTCGCCCCGTCCCTATCATAGTCGTAATTCCCCGCGTCGGTCGGGAAACGGTCGCCGAAGTACGCGCCGTCGGGATTATAGCTTTCGATGTCCGCGAAGTCGAAGAGCCACTTTTCGTGCTCGCGGCAATAGGCGCGTATCCGCTCGTTTCGCAGATGGAGCGTGCCGTCGAGCCCGGAACCGTCAAGGTGACCGGTCATGTAGACGAAGGTGACCGCGGGGTAGTCCTCCTCCAGGCCGGACATGAGGGAGAGGTAGGTGTCGATTTCCTCCTCGCTGGCGTAAGAGACCTGTCCGCACCAGGACCAGATGACCACGTTGATCTCGGGATTGTCCGCGAGGTAGTCCCTCGTCGCCTGCGCCCACGACGTTCGATCGGGGCTTCCCAGGTCATTGGCCGAAAGGGGTTCCTCGTCCCGAAGGTCGAGCATGCCCGGTTCGCTGTCCTGGCTCATTGCGTACAACCCCGTTCCTCCCATGAAGCCGTCAAGGCCGCGCATCCCGGCGGTTAATTGCCTGCCGTGCGAGGTATGGCCGTAGAGGATGTGGAGGCTATTTCGGGCGGCGACGATCCGTTCCCGTGGAATGGCGCGGATATTCGCGCAGGTATGATCGATGATGCGGCCATGGGCGACGGGAGCGGAGCCCTGCGATGAGCCGCAGGATATCATGACCAAGGACGCCAACGCGCAGATACAGGGCGCAACGATCGTTTTGTTCATCCGTACTCCCCCTTTTCAGAATGGCTTGAAAAGGAGAAGTATAGCATGTCAAAGAAATAATTCAGGATTCGCCCGGCGGGGTGGACTTCGCGTACTCACCGGGGCTCATCCCGGTCTTTGCCCTAAAGAACTTATAGAACGTCGACTTTACGTTAAAGCCGGCGGCGTAGGCGCATTCAAGGATGGGCTTTCGGTCGTCCGTCGCCAGTATGCGCAGCGCCTCGTCGACTCGGTATGAATTCACGTAATCATAAAAGCTCTTCCCGATCGAGTTGTTGATGAGCCAGGAAAGGTTGCCTCTGGTCGTGCCGAGCTCTTCCGCGAGATCGGAAAGCGAAAGGTCGGGATCGAGGTAGGGCTTCGCCGCCGCCATGTACTCGTCAAGCCTTCTTCGTTCCTCATCCTCGACCCCGGGGGTCGTGTATGGGCTTACCTTTTTTTCGCGCTCGGCCCCCGACGACTCGATGCCCTCGTTCTCCTTGAACAAATCTATTTGCCTGAGCGCGGTCACCGAAAGCGCGAAGACGTAGGCCGAAATAAGCAGGGGGATGATCCGGCTCGGCTCGTCGCTCGACCACGCGCCCAAGGCGACGAGCGCGTATATCCCGGCCAAGATCGCGATAACGCCGATCGACGCGGCTACCGTCCCGAGTCCCCAGGCGACGCGGCGTTTCTCAAGGCCAGAATACGCGTTCTTGATCGAGGCGCGGTACCGGCGGAGCATCGACAGTATCCGCGCGAGGTACAGCGACG
>JAKPSR010000343.1 GCA_029571425.1 Spirochaetota bacterium
GGCGAGCTCGCGCGCGGTCGAGATCCTGCTCGCCGAGCGCGCCTCGACGATGGCCCGCGCGATCCGGCGCGAGTAGCGTTCTTCGCCGTACTCGTAGATCAGGTTCGCGAGCTCGGTCTCGCCCGTCTGGTTAACGAGGTCGGCGGCGCTCGGTCCCGAGGAGGGATCGAGGCGCATGTCGAGGTCTTCGTCGGCGCGGAAGCTAAAGCCCCTGCCCGATTTCTCGTAATGAAAGAGGGATATACCGAGGTCAAGGAGGATTATGTCGGGACGTTTCGCGTCGGCGGGGTATTCGCGGAAGAAAGCATCGGACCAACCAGGGTAGAAACACACCCGCTCGCCGAAGGGAGCAAGCCGTTCCCGGGCGCGCGCCTGAATGCGGACGTCGGCGTCTATCCCGATCACGCGAAGCGTGGGATAGGAGGAGAGGAAGGCCTCCGTGTGCCCGCCCTCGCCCAGGGTTCCGTCTACCATCAGCGCGTCCGTTTTCTCGGGCGCGAGTAGGTCGAGGCACTCCTGCAATAACACCGAACGATGAACGATCTCCATCCCGCTTTAGAGGCAGATACTCCCGAGGCCCTCAGTCGCCTCGCGGAAATCCCCCTCGCTCTCCCCCAAGTATTTTTCGTACTCCGTCGAGTCCCACAGCTCGAAGTACTTGTTAATGCCGAGGATCACGCAATCCTTGCCGAGACCCGCGTACTCGCGGAGGCTCTGCGGGATCGTCACCCGGCCGGCCTTGTCGATCTCGACCTCCTGCGCCGGCGCGACGAGGCGGCGGAGCACGGAGCGGGATTGCGACTGAAACAGGGAAGCCGACTCCATTACTTTGTCGGACAGGATCTTCCACTGCTCAGGGGAGAAAAGCCACAGGCATCGATCGATGCCCCGCGTCAGGACCAACAGGGAACCGGAGAGCTCGGACCGAAGGCGGACGGGAAACATGATCCGTCCCTTTTCGTCGAGCGTATTCCGATATTCGCCGGTCAGTAATGACGCATCCACTTTTTTCTACTTTCTCCCACTTTTTCCCACGTTGATCCCATTTTACCATCAAAATTCCAATTGTCAACTATATTTAGAAAAAAAAGATGAAATCGGTTATCTCGGTTGCGCGGGAATGACTGAGCCGGGTATAGTGGGGCATGACCCTGTACGAGTATCACATCGTCTACCCCGAGGGGGATCGACGCGAGATCGAACACCCCCTCACGGTCAGCGACGTCGTCGACATCAACGGGAATCCCCTCCCCCTCCCCCTGCCGACGAACCGGATGATCGCCTATCACGTCGCCGGGAAACGAACGCAGGAGGAACGGGGCGTCGTCGCGACGTGGTACCTCCTCGAGCTCTTGAGCGCGGAGGAACTGCGGCAGTTTTTATGATAAACACCTACAACGAGACCCTCCTCCACGAGGCGCTGAAGGATCTCTACTGCGGGGATGATGGGGAGACGGAGGTCGAGGTCGCGGGCTCGATTTGCGACGTGGTGCGGCCCGATGGCTCCATCGTCGAGGTGCAAACCGCCGGCCTTGGGCGCCTTAAGGGAAAGCTGGAAAAGCTATTGGCTGACCACTCGGTCCTCCTCGTCCACCCAATCCCCGACGTCCGATACATCGAAACCTACGGACCCGATCATATCCTGCGATCCCGGCGGAAGAGCCCAAAAAAAGGATCTCCGCTACAGGTATTCGGCGAGCTTACATCCCTTTGGCATTTAATCGGGCGCCGGGGGTTCGAGATCGAGTTGGTGTTTTGCGAGATCACCGAGATGCGCGTCGCCGACGGCACGGGTTCTTGGCGACGGCGTGGCGTCAGGCCCGAGGATAAGCGACTCGATTCCGTGCGCGATCGCCTAAGGCTAAAGACAAAGCGCGATTTCGCCGCCTTACTACCCAAGGGATTGCCGGACCCGTTTTCGGTCGCCGACCTCGCGGGCGCGGGCCGCGCTGCGGGCAAGATGGCGTGGGTACTTAGGAAGATAGGGATTGTCGAGCTCGCCGGCAAAAAGGGAAACGCCTATTTGTATCGGCGATCGAAGGGGAAAAAGACTACGGGAAAGCAGGAAGCCTGATCGTTAGGGTGGTGCCCTTCCCTTCCGCGGACTCGACTGAAACCTCGCCGCGGTGGGCCTCAACCACGCTCTTGATGATAAACATCCCAAGCCCCGTGCCACCGAGTCGCGAGGCCGAGAAAAAGGGCTCGAAAATACGGGCCGAGATTTCCGGCCCCATCCCACACCCGGTATCGCGCACCTTGACGACGAGAATCCCGTCCTCGGCGCGCGCGGATACCGTCAGCACCCCGCCTGGCTCCATGGCCTTTATCGCGTTTTCGGCCGCGTTGACGAGCACGCGGAGCATCCGACCTTCGTCGAGTATAGCCGGACCCGGAACGCTCACCGCAAGCTCGAGGGATACCCCGGCCGACGCGAGCCGAGCCTCCATTCCCTCGCGAAAGCGGTCGAACAGGCGGGAAAGGTCGCATACCGACATCGATAGGCGTATCTCGCCGCGCGCGTAATCGAGGAATTCGGCCGCGAGGTTCTCGATCCGGGATATCTCCCCGTTAATCCGATCAATCGACTGGGCGAAGGCGGCGGAGTCTTCCCGCTGCAGTCGAAGAAGCTCGACCCGGCTCTTGAGCGCCGACAGGGGATTCCGTATGTCATGCAGTATCAACGAGGAAAAGCGCCCAATCGCGGAGAGTCGCTCGCGGCTCACGAGCTCCTCCTGCAGGGCCTGCAGCTCGGCGTAGGCGGCGGCGAGCTCGCGGTTTTGGCGATCGAGGTCCGCGATATGCGACTCATTCGAGCGGCGGACCATCATGGTCACTGAGCGGAGCAACGGCACGCAAATCTCGGCGTCGGTCGATATCAGCGCGAAGAAATCCCCCGCCTTGATCGAGAGCACGCGGGAGCCGAGGCGGGAACGCACGGTCGCGCTGCGCGGGCAGTCGTCGATCAGCGACATCTCGCCCACCGTTTGCCCCACCCCGCTCACGCCCAATAACACCCCTTCCGGCGTGCCGAAGCGCTTCCATACCTCAAGCTCGCCTTCGAGAACGACGACGAAACTGTCGCCGGGCTCCCCTTCACGAAAGATCACCGCGCCGGGTTCGTATGAAATCTCCTCGCCCAGGTTTAGGATGGACCGCAGCGAAGGTTCGGGAAGGCCTTGAAAGAAGTAGATCCCCTTAAGGAAGTCGATCGAAGTCATGATAGTCCTCTCGCGAGTGGGCAAAAAAAAGCCGCCCGGAGGCGGCTTATTCTGTACGGTAATCCGTTACCAGTTGTCGTACATATCGTCGGGATCGCGGGCCTCGGCCTCGAAGAGGTCGCTGGTGACGCGAAGGTCATCGAGATACATGTAATAGGTACCGAAGGCGTCCATCGGGTCGCACTCGACCTTAAAGCCGACGATCTTCAGCCCCATCTTGGTCCCGTAGTGGTAATCCTTCTGGATGATGCCAGACCGCCCATCGGGGTTTTGCGGCGGGATCGAGCAGGTCATCAGCTTCCATCCGGAATGGTTCAGCTTGCCCATGTAAAGCTCGAAGCGAGTTCCCCAGTAATCCTCAAGGAGGAGCTTCAGGGTATGCCCATAGCTTCGCCCGACGACCCAGAGGTTCACGGTCTTCGCGATGCCCTCAACGGGAAGCGGCTTTACCGCGGTAACGAAGAAGGTATTATAGCCGCGGCGGAAGAAATCCACGCGGACGCCGTATACCATCTCGTCGACGAACTTCATGTTCGCCTCGTCCGGAATCGGCTTTTTACCGGCGGGAGCGCCCTTAAAGAGACGCCCCTTGATGATCCCCTCGTCAGGGGACATCGTGGCGACCCAGGTTCCCTCGGTTTCGTATTTGTCAACCGAGATCTCCTTGAGCTTCTGCTTCGCGGAATCGGCCCCGATCAGGGCAGGATTCGCGGCGTCGAGATTCAGGTCAGCAGAGGTGGTCTGGGCGAAAGCGGCAACCGAGGCCGCGAGGACCATCGCCCCAAGAAGTACCTTTTTCATTTTCCGCTCTCCTTCTGCGCAGTCGCACCGGCCTCTTCAAACTGCACGTTAGCGAGCTCATACCCGTCGTACGAAGGCAAGTAGGTATCGGTGAGCGCTTTGAACTGATCAAAGAAAATATAGAAGCTATCGACCCGCTCGGTCGGGCGAGTCCTAAGCCGGAAAGCGATGAAGGACATCTGCCGGGTGCCGTTCAGGTACGGCGAAGCCTGCTGGATGTGAGCCGGTATCAGAACCGACATATTCTTCCAACCCTCATGGTCGACGGGGCCCATAGGAATCGCGAAAACCCGGCCGTTGCAATCCCGCACCAGGACCTCGAGATCGTATGAGTAGTTCGCGCCCCAAACCCACAGATCGATCCGGGAGATCTTCCCCTTAAAGGGAATCTCGAACGGCTCAACCTTGTCGCCCGACGTGTTCTTCTTTACGGGAACGATGTCGACCCAGTTGTCGCCCTTGCGGTCGAACTTCAGCTCCATGCCGAGGAACTGGTATTTCTTGTCGGCACTGGTCTGCATAACCCGAATGGCGTTCGGCATGCCTTCGAAGTATTTCAGGACCGGAAATCCCTTTGTCGTAAACTTGCTGCCTGCCGCATACCATGCCCATTCGGACGCATCGGGATTGTCGAAGTCATCCACGATGTACGTCTCATAGTTCACCGACCTGCTCTGGGCCACTACCGGCGCCGCGCACAGGGAGAACAGAAGGACAAGGCCCGCGATGATTAAACCGCCTTGTTTCATCCCTTTAACTCCTTTTAGACTGCCACTCATCGGAGAAAATAAGCTACAGCTTATTATAGGTCGATACCTTGCCTTTGTCAAACCGTTTATTTCAAAACGATTTATCCAATAACTCGGCTTTTTTCCCCTCGACGCGCAGTATTCCGTGATAAGTATCGGCAGCTGCTCCCCTTTTCTTGAGCCCGCGCGCGTATTGACCAAAAAACGGTATCCTTTTACAATTCCGCAGAATTTACGATAAAGGAGCGTCCCATGACCAGCTATAAAGAACTTGGTCTCGTCAACACCAGGGATATGTTCGCGAAGGCCGTCAAGGGCGGATACGCGATTCCCGCCTACAATTTCAACAACATGGAGCAGATGCAGGCGATCATCCAGGCCTGCGTCGAAACCAAGAGCCCGGTGATCCTGCAGGTTTCCTCCGGCGCGCGGAAGTACGCCAACAAGAACCTTCTTCGGAACATGGCGCGCGGCGCCGTCGAGTACGCCCATGAGCTGGGCTGCGACATCCCGATCGTCCTCCACCTCGACCACGGCGACAGCTTCGAGCTCTGCGTCGACTGCATCGAGAGCGGCTTCTCCTCAGTCATGATCGACGGGTCCCACCTGTCCTACGACGAGAACGTCGCCCTGACCAAGAAGGTCTGCGACTACGCCCACAAGCACGACGTCACCGTCGAGGGTGAGCTCGGGGTCCTGGCCGGCGTCGAGGACGACGTCTCCGCCGAGGAGAGCCACTACACCAAGCCCGAGGAGGTCCAGGACTTCGTGAAGAAAACCGGCGTCGACTCCCTCGCCATCTCGATCGGCACCAGCCACGGCCGCCAGAAGTTTAAGCCCGCCCAGTGCACCCGCAACGCCGACGGCATCCTGATCCCGCCCCCCCTCGCCTTCGAAATCCTCGCGGAGATCGAGAAAAAGCTTCCCGGCTTCCCGATCGTCCTCCACGGCTCCTCCTCGGTGCCGATCGAGTACGTCAAGGAAATCGAGAAGTACGGCGGCAAGCTCTCCGACTCCGTCGGCATCCCGGAGGAGCAGCTCCGCAAGGCCGCGAAGAGCGCCGTCTGCAAGATCAACATCGATTCCGACGGCCGCCTCGCGATGACCGCCGCTATCCGCAAGGTCCTTTCCGAGAAGCCGGACGAGTTCGATCCCCGCAAGTACCTCGGGCCCGCCCGTGACGAGCTTAAGAAGCTCTACATGCACAAGAACATCAACGTGCTCGGCAGCGCCAACCGCGTGTAATCGCGCAAGGCAACATGAATGAAAAAGCCGCCCGATGGGCGGCTTTTTTTATGCGAGCGGTAGTAAACGG
>JAKPSR010000422.1 GCA_029571425.1 Spirochaetota bacterium
GCGGCCGCTTTCGCCGCCGCGCTACGTGAGATGGAAGAAGAAGGGCGCTTCTTCTTCTTCCGAATGGATGGGTGGGGATGCGAGAGATGACGTCCAGAATTCTCTTGTATCCCCGTTACCCGCTTCGCCGTTCCTACTGGAGCAGGCGCATGACCGACTGAGGCTGAGTGTTCGCCTGCGCGATCATCGCGTTGCCCGCCTGGCTCAGGATCTGGTTCTTCGTGAAGTCGACCATTTCCGTGGCCATGTCCGTGTCCCTGATGCGGGACTCGGCCGCCTGAAGGTTCTCCGAAGCGATCGTGATCCCGTTATACGCCATCTCGAACCGATTCTGGTAGGCGCCGAGGTCGGCGCGCTGCTTCGAAACGGTCTTGAGGGCGGAGTCAAGGGCTGCGATCGCCATATTCGCGCCGTCAACAGACGAAAGTGTGATCATAGAATTTTCCGTTCCCTGGGTTCCGGTAAGACCAAGAGCGGTGGCGGTCATGGTCCCGATGAAGATCTTCTCGTTCTGGTCGACGTTCGCCCCGACATGGAGCTGCATCGGACCAGTGGTAGAATCCTTCGCGAAACGCCCGGTAAGGATATTCATCCCGTTGAACTGCGCGTGGCTTGCGATGCGGTTCACTTCATCAACTAGCTGGGAAACCTCGACCTGAATCTGCATCCGGTCCTCGGCGGAATAAATTCCGTTGGCGGCCTGGATGGAGAGCTCGCGAAGTCTCTGGATGATGTCGGTCGTCTCGCCGAGGTACCCTTCGGTAGCCTGAATAAACGACACACCATTCTGGATATTCTGCCCGGCCTGGTTCAAGCCCCGAATCTGGCTCCGCATCTTCTCAGATACTGCCAACCCGGAAGCATCGTCCCCCGCCCGGTTGATGCGCATACCGCTTGAGAGCTTTTCAATGTTCTGCTGCAGGCTCGCGTCGAGGACGCCGGTCTGCCGCTGAGCATACATAGCACTCATGTTGTGGTTAATAACCATCTCTGACCCTCCTTGAAGTCGTGTTCCCGGCAATCCCTGCCAGGTACGCCGCCGCGTGAGTCGGGCGGGTAGGGCGGAATAGCGCCTCCACCCCAACCGTTTACGTCCCTCGCGGCAGGGATCGTTCCGCCGTCGTCCCCGAAAAGGGGAAAAGACGAAACCGTCCATGCCGCGTCGCGCGGCCCTCAAAAAGGGTATTTTTCAAAGATCGGCCCGGGTACCGAGGCATACGGCCCCGCCCGGATAACCAGCAGTCGGGGCGGCCCGCCCGAAGACGGACCGCTCCTTCTAGCTGATTATACTACGTTATCTCAGAAGCGACAAGACTTGCTGGCTCGAGGTGTTCGCCTGGGCGAGCATCGCCGTGCCGGACTGCGAAAGCACCTGATTCTTGGTGTAGTCGACCATCTGGCGGGCCATGTCGCTGTCCCGGATGCGGGACTCGGCGGCCTGGAGGTTCTCGGCCGCGATATCGAGGCCGACAACGGTGTGGTTGAGCCGGTTCTGGTACGCGCCCAGGTCGGCCCGCTGCTTGTTGATCTTCTTGAGCCCTTCGTCGATAACGCCGATGCTGCGGTTGGCGGAATCCGCGTTCTCGAGGGTCATGATCTCGCCATTCCCGACGTTGCGGATGCCGAGGGAGGCGGCGGTCATCGTCCCGATGTAGGCGCGGATGCGCTGGTCCATGTTGGCGCCGATGTGGAACCACATAGATCCGGTGATCACGTTCTCGCCAGTCTCTTGGGCAAAGCGGCCGGTCAGCATGTTCATCCCGTTAAACTGGGCGGAACTCGCGATCCGGTCAACCTCGGCCACCAGCTGCGAAACCTCGACCTGGATCTGCATCCGGTCCTCGGACGAGTAGATACCGTTCGAGGCCTGAACAGCCAGCTCGCGGATGCGCTGCAGGATGTCGGAAGACTCCTGGAGATAGCCCTCGGTCGCCTGGATGAAGCTGATGCCGTTGGAAGCGTTCTGGGAAGCCTGATTCAAACCGCGAATCTGGCTCCTCATCTTCTCCGACACCGCAAGACCGGACGCGTCGTCGCCAGCGCGGTTGATCCGCATGCCCGAGGAGAGTTTCTCTACGTCGGAGCCGATCGACCGGTTGGTCACGCCGAGGGTTCGCTGGGCGAACATCGCAGAAAGGTTGTGATTGATAACCATAGTATTCCTCCATGGAATAGGTAGTCAGGAAGCATCCATGCTTCCTGTTGTCCCCATGGCCTCCCTCCCCCCAGGATTCCCGTACAGGGATTGTACAGGGCCCGTGAGCCGGTTTACCATGAAAACGGTGGATCGGGGACCTTTGCGTTCTCTTCGACGAAGCTAAACGAAAAGATTCCTTCCCCGTTTTCTCTATCGGCAGAGGGGTACAAAAACTTGAGCGAGAAAATGGAAAAAAAAACAAAAAAATGTCCATTTTGCGCCTTTACGGAGACCGAGGCCCTTATATATCAAGATGGCTCGTTTTGGCGCTGTAGGGAATGTGGGGGGATTAGCCGTGATCCGGCAACGCGCCTTTCCCCCGAGGCGCAACGGGACCGCTACCTTTTGCATCGAAACGATCTCGCCGATCTGGGATACCGTCATTGGCTCGAGGCCTACCTCGACGCGGTTTTGGGATGGCTGAGGAGGCATAGGCTTCCGACCGAGCCTGAGGAACTCGCCGTGCTCGATTTTGGGAGTGGTCCGAATCCCGCCCTCGTTGCCCTGCTGCGTGAGCGGGGGTACGACGCCATGGGATGGGATCCCTTTTTTTGCGCCGAGCCCGTACTGGCTGGGTCGGCGCGGCTCGTTACGTGTCTTGAGGTTTCCGAGCACTTCGAGACGCCGCGCCAAGACCTTGCCCGGCTTGCGGACGCCCTAGCCGTGGGAGGCATAGCGGCGATCGCGACCCACCTTCTCGGATCGGATGGCGACACCGCCGATCGCGTCGGTTTTTTCCGCTCATGGTGGTATCGCCAGGACCCTACCCACGTTTCTTTCTATACTGAGCGCGCCCTTATCGAGGCCGCTTCGTCGGCCGCCCTCGCGCCGCTCGGAAGGGCGTCGACGGGGCCAAAGGGTGTCGATATCCTGTTTTTTACGAAGAAACCGCGATGAGGTCGAGGAGGCGGGCAATCGCCGCGCCGGCCTTTCCCCGGTGCGATATTCGGTTTTTCTCGTCGGCCGCGAGCTCGGCGACGGTTTTCCCGAGCCCCGGAAGGTAGACGAGGGGATCGTACCCAAATCCCCCGCTTCCCCGCATCTCCTCGATAAGCTCGCCCTCGAGGGTCTCCTGCGCGACGAAAAAACGATTCTCCGAAAGTAGCAGAACCATCGAGCAGACGAAGCGGCACGCGCGTACCGGGTTCCCG
>JAKPSR010000389.1 GCA_029571425.1 Spirochaetota bacterium
CGCGAGCCGCGTCGACACCGTCAATGGGCCCGTGGCCGCCCTCGAGCCCGCGGTCCAGCGCTCCTGGATCCGCGCCCTGACCCGGTCCGTCGGCTCCGCCCAGCAGGCGGGTTACGTCCCGATCGTGCTCTGCCCGGAGGAGGCGCGCGTGCTCGTGAAGAGCTCGACCGAGCGCGAGATACCGGACCTCGTCGTGCTGTCGGTTCCCGAGATCGCCACCGACGTCCGCGTCGAGGCGATCGGGGAGATTAAGGCGGAATGAGGCGTAAAGGCTGGAATATATGGACATACTGACCGAGCAGGCCGACACCTACGATGAGTGCATCCGCCGCATCACCGAGCGCTTCGGGCCGAACGTGCACGTGCTTCGCCAGAAGAAGATACGCATGGGCGGGTTCCTCGGCTTTTTCGAGCGCGACGGGGTGGAGCTCTCGTTCATACTCTCCCGCGAGGGGCCGCGGGTCATGCCCGCGTCGACGTCGGCGCCGGCCCGGGGGGCTGACTTCGACGACGAGCGGAGGCGAATCCTTCAGCGCGCGGCCGAGGCATCCCCGTCCGTCGCCGCCCGCGTCGCCGAGCGCATCGAGACCTTGCCGACAAGACCGCGGCCTACTGGCGCGTCGGGCGCATCCGGCGCCCAGGACGCACGAAACATCGAGGCTATTCTCGCCGCGGTGCGCAAGCTCGAGCAAAAGGTGGACCGCGCGGCTCCTATCCAAGAGGACGAGGAGCACGAGACGATCCGCAAGGTCGAGAGCCTTCTTGAGCTCAACGATTTTTCGGCCTCCTATACCCGCTCCTTCGTCTCCCGGATGAAGCGCGAATTTTCCCTTGAGGACCTCGATCGCTACGATTATGTCCAGGACCAGGTGATCGGCTGGATCGGCGAGTCGATCCAGACCTGGTCCGCGCCCGAGGCGGCAAAGCCGCGGGTCATCGCCCTCGTCGGGCCGACCGGCGTGGGGAAGACGACGACGGTCGCCAAGCTCGCGGCCGGCTACGCCCTCGCCGCGGCGAAAGGGCAGCGACCGCTAAATGTTCGGGTCATAACGATCGATAATTACCGTATAGGGGCGAAGCAGCAGATCGAGATATACGGGAACATCATGAACATCCCGGTGTCCTGCGCCGAGACCCCCTCGGACCTGCACACGCTGATGGCCATGCACGCGGACGCGGACGTCGTCCTGATCGACACGATCGGGAAGAGCCCGCGGGACTACCCGAAGATAGCCGAGATGAGGCAGTTCCTGGACGCGGCGGGCAGCCTCGCCGAGGTCCACCTCGCGATGAGCGCGACGACGAAGGCGAGCGACATGCGCGAGATCATGCAGCAGTACGAGACCTTCGGCTATCGGTCCGTCATCGTGACGAAGCTCGACGAGACCACCCGCGTGGGCAACATCGTCAGCGTGCTCGACGAGCGGAAGAAGCCGGTTTCGTACGTGACCACGGGACAGCGAGTCCCCCAGGACTTCGAGGAGGCATCCGCGGTGCGGTTCCTGACCAACCTCGAGGGCTTCCGGGTAAACCGGGCGCGGATAGAAGAGCGGTTCCCCCAGCGGGAATCCGGATTCATTTGGAGTTGATAATGGAAGACCAGGCAGAGGCGCTACGCCTCCTGATGAAAGAAAAGACCCGCCCTGAAGCCGAGGCCCCCGAGGGCAGGGCGAACCAGAAAACCCGCATAATCACCATCACGAGCGGGAAGGGCGGGGTGGGCAAGACGAACGTCGCCACCAACATGGGGATCGCCTACGCCCAGATGGGGAAGAAAGTCATCGTCATCGACGCGGACCTCGGGCTCGCGAACGTTAACGTGATGATGAACCTGATCCCGCAGTACAACCTCTATCACGTCATACGCAAGCAGAAGAAGATGTCCGAGATCATCCTGGACACCGAGTACGGCATCAGGCTCGTCGCCGGCGCGTCGGGCTTCTCCAAGATCGCGAACATGACCGAGGAGGAGCGGAACTCCTTCATCAGCGAGATGTACACCCTCTCCGACGCCGACATCATCATCATCGACACGAGCGCCGGGGTGTCGAAGAACGTGCTCGGCTTCGTCGCCGCGGCAGACGAGGTGGTCATCGTCACCACGCCCGAGCCGACGTCGATCACGGACGCGTACGGGATCATCAAGATCATCGCGACCGAGGTGGATAACCTGAACATCAACCTCAAGATGATCGTCAACCGGGTTAGCTCGGCCATGGAGGGGAAGCGCGTCGCCGACCGCATGACCCAGATCGCGGGACAGTTCCTCAACCTGAAGGTTGAATACCTCGGCTTCATCTACAACGATCCGCTCGTCAGCCAATCAGTCCTTCGACAAAAGCCTTTCATGATCGTCGACCCAAAGGGGAAGGCTTCCGTCTGCCTTAAGCACATCGTTAGTCGCATCGAGAAGACCGAGTACCGGGATCAAGAGGGCTTTGGCCGGTTTATCCGGAAGCTCATGGGGCGCGAATGGGGTTAATGATCGCCCACGGTCTCCTCTTTTTTCCGTAAAATCGAGCGTAAAACCGGCCATGACGGCCGGTTTTTTCGTTTGTTCTCCATTTATGCAAAAAAACCTTGACCTGTAACACTTTTTCGCATAGTCTATTACGAGGAGGGGGTATGTTCGAGCTAAAAGTTCCCGCCGTAGGCGCGAGCGTCGGATTTGTCCTTTCCTTTATCATTGGCCTTTTCGCCGGCGCGGGCTTGGGCGTGATCATGGTTCGCGCAATGGGGATGGCCATCCTGTTCGGGGCCCTTTCCCTCTCACTATGGTACCTGGTTAAGCGATTCCTCCCCGAGCTTACGGGGGAGCCAGGCCAAAGCGTCGCCGATGGCCATGGCGACCTTGGGGGAAACGTCAACATAACGATTGATGACGCCGAGAAGGGTGATACCCTTTTCTCCATGCCCCTTTCTGAAGATGGGAAGATCGACGCCGACCTTCCCGATTTTATGGGCTCGCCGTCCAGGGATTCCGGGGTTCCAGACCTTCCGTTCGCCGAATCGGACGGCATGGTCCAGCAGGCGGCGATCGGCGGCGGGCCGGCGCCTGCGGGCGGCGCTTCGTTCTCCCCCGCGAGGCAGGGCGCGCCCTTCGGCGGGTCGACGGCGGACGGTCTCGACGTCCTGCCGGACCTTCAGGACTTCGTGCCGCCGGAGACCGTGGGCGAGGACGATGAGGACACCGTAGTCTCAGACGGGGCTTCGGGACGGTCGGCGTTCGCCGCTCCGGAGGTTAAGGGCCTTTCGGGCGAGACGGACACGATGGCGAAGGCGATTCGGACTATTCTGACCCGCGAGGGCTGACGATTTATGGGAAAAAGGGTGCACTAGATGGGGAACGCGCTGTTAGAGCAAAAAACCGAAGAGGAACTCTGGGTCGAGTACAAGAAAACGCGCGACCCCGCGATACGGGAGCTGTTCATCAAGCAATACGCCCCGCTCGTCAAGTACGTCGCGGGTAAGGTGGCCGTCGGGATGCCGAGCAACGTCGAGTTCGACGACCTCGTCGGCTTCGGCGTCTTTGGGCTGATCGACGCCATCGATAAGTTCGACCCGGAGAAGAACGTTAAGTTCAAGACCTACGCGGTCACCCGCATACGCGGCTCGATATTCGACGAGCTCCGGTCGATAGACTGGGTGCCCCGCTCGGTGAGGCAAAAGACCCGCGAGATCGAGGACGTCATCGTCCGCCTCGAGTCCAAGCTCGGACGAACGGCGAGCGACGCCGAGATAGCAGGCGCCCTCGGCGTCAGCGAGGACGATTTCCAGCAAACCATGTTCAAGATATCGGGGACGAGCATCATGTCCCTGAACGACGTGTGGTACTCGGGCGACGACTCCGAGCGCATATCGATCGGCGACAGCATCGAGTCGCCCGCCTCGCTCAACCCGGACGTCATTGTCGAGCGCGAGGAGATCAAGCGCGTCATCGTCGAGGCCATCAACGAGCTACCCGAGAAGGAGAAGATGGTTCTCGTCCTCTACTACTACGAGGACCTTACCCTGAAGGAGATCGGCCAGGTCCTGAACGTGACCGAGTCGCGCGTGTCCCAGCTCCACACGAAGGCGAACCTTCGCCTTAGGGCGAAGCTGACCAACATCCGCAAGGGCATCATCTAGCCCCGGGAGGCGACGGCCGATGGTCGATCTAGAGAGAATCCGCGAAGTAATGGCCGAGCAACTCGAGGAAGACCGCTCGCGCGTCTACGTAGAGGTGACCGGCGACACGCTCGACGAGGCCCTCGCGAACGCCGCGATACAGCTCGACATACCGGTTCGGGGCATCGACTACGAGATCATCCAACGCGGAAGCTCGAGTTTCCTAAGCCTCAATAAGCGAAACTGGTTCATCCGCGCATACGAGATGCACCGGAAGCGCCGCAAGAAGGGCGCGGCCGGGGACGCGCTCTCGCGCGAG
>JAKPSR010000423.1 GCA_029571425.1 Spirochaetota bacterium
CGGCGCGGTACGGAGGGGAGGAATTCGTCGTGATGCTCTGCGACACGCCCGCGCCGACTGCCATGAAAATCGCCGAGCGCATCCGTACCTCAATCGAGAACCTCGACATCCTCTACGACGGACAGCACTTGAACCTTACCATATCGATCGGCGTCGCCGAGTATACCCCCGCGATCGACAAGACCGCGAAAAACCTCGTCGACCGGGCGGACAAGGCCCTCTACAACTCGAAGCAAACCGGTCGAAACAAGGTCTCCGTGGCCGAGTAGTCGCGAGAGTCTTCCGCCGTTCGGGGACGCCCCTTGCGGGCCGCTCCGCTTCCTGGTAGGCTTTACCCATGCTCAACCGCTCATTTATTCGCAGGCCATTCCGCTACGTCTTTTGGAACGCCGCCCTCGTCATCGTCGGGGTGAACATCCTCGTGTTCCTCTATCTCCGCATCTTCCCCGACGAAGTCCGGTTTCTCGCCATGAACCCGGCGTTCGTCGTTGAGCGGGGGATGCTCTGGCAAGTCTTTACCTATCAATTCGTCCACGGCAATTTCTCGCATCTCTTCTTCAACATGCTGGGTCTGGTCTTCTTCGGGATCGCGGTTGAGCGGCGCATCGGCTCCCGCGAGTTCATTTTACTATACCTTCTTTCTGGTACCCTCTGCGGGGCCTTCTCCCTCCTCATCTACGTCCTTACCGGCGCATGGTACGTTTTTCTGATGGGGGCATCCGGCGCCATCTTCGCGGTAACCCTCGCGTACGCCGTCCTCTATCCGGATTCGGTCATCCTCATCTGGGGAATCATTCCGGTACCCGCGCCCATCCTGGTGATCGGCTACGCGGCGTTCGAGGTTTTTAACCTCATATTCGCCTCGTCTAGCGGAGTCGCGCACGCGACCCACCTGATCGGATACGCGGTCGCCTGGGCGTACTGCCTAATTCGGTTTGGGATTAATCCCTGGAAGGTATGGAAACGCCGCTTCTAGCCGCGCGGGCGCCCCTCGTCGCGCTCGGCATCGCCATCGCGGCCGCGGCGATCCTCCCCGCCAGGGCCGAGACCTACTCCGGCGCGTCAAGCGCGGAAGACACGATCGTGCGGGCCCCGGTATGGATATACTTCGAGCCGGTCCCCGGCGCGACGGAGACGCCTCCTCCTCCCGCGGAAGAGCTTCGCGCGGTCGCGAGATACGTCCTCGGCGGTATGATCTACGGATGGCGCTTTTCGTACACGCCGAGCGACCGGGCGCGCCGCGTCGAGGAATCATTCTCCCTCGAGCCGATCGCGGAGATTTCGCCTGACGACCCCCTGCTTCGCATTCGGGAACCAATTGCCGAGTATCCCCGCCTCTACGCATGGGCGGAATACCCGCTGGACGAGGCACGCGCGCGACGGGTGCGCGGGTGGTCCTCCGTGCTCTACCCGACCGCGAAGGGCCGCGGCCGCGGCGAGCGCGTTGCGGGGGCCGGCGGGATCAAGGCCGCGTACGAGGCCGCCGCGCTGAACGCGGTCCGCGAGCTCGCGCGAAAGCGCACGAAGAATAAGCCGCGCGAGGTGCGCGGCGAGGTTTTATTGAGGGAAAGCCCTCGGCTCTTCGCCGATCAAGGATGGTTCGTTGCCGAGGTCAGGCTTTTCGCGAACCTAGAGGCGATAGACCCCTACGCCGCGTACTGATCCGCCCAGCCGGACCAGAATTACCGCTCGGGAAACGAAAGGACGACGGTCGTCCCGCCCGGGCCGCTCGACACCGAGACTTCGCCGCACAGTTGGTCCGCGAGGGCCTCGATAAGCACGTACCCCAGGGTGTCGCCGCGCCTCGCCGTCGCCTCGAAGCCAAACCCGTCGTCGACCACCGTCATACGAGCGCGTTCTCCGCGGGAGAATTCCACGCGTACCAACCCGCCCACGCGACCAGGGAAGGCGTGCACGAGGCAATTCGTGACGATCTCGTTAAGCGCGAGGGCGAGCGGTATCGCGAAATCGAGCGAAAGGAGGACGTCCTCGCCCGAGACGGCGCAGGACACCTGCGTCCCGACGTTTTCGTAGGTGCTGACGAGATAGTCGCAGAGCCCGGTCGCGAACCGCCTCATCGAGACCCTGCTGACGTCCGCGTTTCGCCATATCGTCTCGTACACGAGGGACATGGCCATGATCCTCGATTGGGTCGCCGTCAACGCGCGGCGAACCGCATCCTCGGATGCGTTGTCGGCCTGCAGGCTCACCATGCTCGACATAACCTGCAGGTTGCTGGCCACCCGCTTGCGAAGTTCCTCCAGCAGGGATTCTTTCTCGGAGAGGGCGCGCATGTTGCTCATGCTGCGTTCCTCAAGGGAACTCGCCATCTCGTTGAATGAGTCGATCAAGTCGGTTATCTCGTCGCGCGCCCGGTTTAACGCAAGCCGCGCCGAAAGATCTCCCGCGGCGAGGAGGCGGCTTTGCTCCGTCAGCCGCTCGATGCGCACGACGATGAGCCGACGCGCGAGGCCAACCGAGACGGCGAAGGCGAGAAGGGTCGCCAGGGCCATCATCGTCACCATGCGCGCGACGGGGAAACCGACGTCCCGATACACCGCCGAGATCGGCTCGTAGACGGCCACGTAGACGCTCCGCTCGTTCTCCGAGACCGCGCCGGAGGCGAAGAACACGCGCTCCTCGCCGATGGTGGCTTGCAGGGGCTGGGCGCCCGACCGCTCGCGGGCGAGGCGATAGATATCCTCGTCGACCGGGGCGCCGACTTCCCTGCCTGGTCCGACGCGATTGGTGAAAAGGCGCAACCCGTCATGATCAATGATTTCGAGGACGGAGGCCGAGCCAAGGCGACTAAGCGAAAGCTCGCGGGCGTACTTCTCGAGGGAGTACGTCGCGATTAGGAACACTACGTCCCCCGCCTGGTCGATGACCGGAAGGGTGTAGGTCATCGACGGGATGCCCGTCGATCGGCTCATGATGTACCCACTGAGCGTAAAGCGCCTATTGTGCCGGGCTTGGGAAAGATAGTCCCGGTCTGCGACGGAATACCCTGTTTTTTGGACTCCGGACGCGATGACGGTTCCTTCCTCGTTTGCGGCGAGAAGGACGGCGTAGTCTGGATACAGCCGCATGAGGTCTCGGAGGTAAATACTCAGGTAGGCATAGTCCTTATTCTGTACCGACCGCGTCTGCGATATCGCCAGCAGGGTCTGCAAGGCGTTCATCGTGATTAATCGCTGCTCGTTCGTGAAGCTTTCGCGCAAAGCGTCGACGCGAGAGGCCGCCTCCCGTTCATTGGCGCGCAGAAATGAGTATGCGGAAAACAGGGTGATTGCGACGGTCGGCACGATGGCAACGAAGACGGTGAAAAGGATCTTCGACCAGATTTTGACTTTTCTCCGCACTCTTTACTGCGCTCCGGGGAAAATGGTATAAAGGTATATTCATTGTAGCAGGAGTATGTCATGGATGTACAGTCAATTCTGAAGAATCTGCATCCGCTCGAGACCCGCGTCCTTAGGGCCTTCGCGCCGGGCATTGAGCTCACCGCCGAAAAGCTCGAGAGCGAGCTCGACTACAAGCCGGGTCACGCCAACCAGGCTTTTTCATGGCTCGGCGGCAAGGGCCTCGTCTCCGAGGTTCGCCGCGAAGCCCATACCTTCTTCGAGATCACCGAGCTCGGCAGATCGTTCGCCGCGGCCGGCACTCCGGATCAACGCATCCTGACCCTCCTCGCCGACAAGGGCCCGCGCGCCCTTCCCGAAATCGCGGCCGATCTCGGTCTCGAGCAAAAGGACGTCGGATCGGCGTTCGGCCAATTATCCAAGGAAGGCGCCGTCGCGATGGGCGACGATAAAAAAGCACACGCCACCGGCGCGGCCGTACCCGCTCGCCTCGCCGTGACCGCCGCGCTCATCGCGCGCGCGGCCGAGCGCGGCATCCTCGATCAGGCGGAGCTTTCCGCCGACGAATCAGCGGTCATGGGGTCCCTCGCCAAGAAACGCGGCGCCGCCGACTCGCCCTTCCGCGTCGTCGAGCGCGAAACCGTGGTCTACGCCCTCGCCCCCGCCGCGGCCGAAGTCAAGAAGGCACTCGACGCCGCTGGCATCACCGGCGAGGAGATCGGATCGATCACCCCGGCGATGCTCAAGTCCGGCGAATGGAAAAACGGGGCCTTCCGCGGTTACAACATCGCCATCCCGCCCGCGCGCGTGGTACCCGGGCGGACCAACCCCTACGTCAGCTTTCTCGAGAGCGTCAAGGATAAGCTCTGCTCACTCGGTTTCGAGGAGTTCGACGGGCCGCTCGTCGAGACGGAGTTCTGGAATTCGGATGCCCTGTTCATGCCGCAGTTCCACGCGGCCCGCGACATCCACGACGCCTACTACGTAAAGAACCCGACTCACGCGGCCTCGATCGAGGAGCCCTGGCTCTCCAATGTCGCCGCCGCCCACGAGACCGGCGGAAACACCGGCAGCCGCGGGTGGAACTATCGCTTTGACCGCGACTTCACGCGAAGGCTAATCCTCCGCAGCCAGGGCACCGCGCTTTCCGCGCATCAGCTGCATAAGGCGAAGATCCCCGGAAAGTACTTCGGCATCGCCCGCTGCTTCCGCTACGACAAGGTAGACGCGACCCACCTCTCGGACTTTTATCAGACTGAGGGTATCGTCCTCGGCGACGAGGTCAACCTGAAAACCCTCCTTGGATTCCTCGAGATGTTTGCCGTCGAGATCGCCGGAGCGACCGACGTGAAGTACGTCCCCGGCTACTTCCCGTTCACCGAACCCTCGATCGAGGTGCACATAAAGCACCCCGTACTCGGTTGGTTCGAGCTCGGCGGCTCGGGTATTTTCCGCCCCGAGGTGACGAAGGCGATGGGCGTCGACGTACCCGTCCTCGCGTGGGGAATCGGCATCGATCGCATGGCCCTAATGGCCCTTGGCCTCAACGACCTCCGCGAGCTCTTCAGCTCGGACATCGAGGGCGTGCGCCTCAGAAAGGCGAAGTACTAAACGACGCCGGGATATTGCGGAAATCAAGGAGCACTAAATGCCAAAGATAGAAGTAAACGAGAAACTGTTCTTCAGCCTGCTCGGCGAGAAATACGACTACGCGACCCTCGAAGCCCGCCTTACCTGCGGGAAGGCCGAGCTCGACGAGAAGCCTGACGCCTCGCTTCCCGAGGCCGAGCGGACGATTAAGATCGAGCTTAACGACACCAACCGGCCCGACCTGTGGTCGACCGCCGGCGTCGCGCGCCAGCTGAGGCTCCACAAGGGCGGTAAGAAGGGCCACTACGCGGACTTCTTCTCGCGCGAGGGAAAGGCGATGGACGCAAGCAACCGCATCGTCAAGGTCGATCCCGCCCTTAAGGACGTTCGCCCCTTCATGACTGCCTTCGTCATTTCCGGCAAGCCGATCGACGAGCCGATGCTCCTCGACATCATCCAGACGCAGGAGAAACTCTGCTGGAACTTCGGGCGGAAGCGCCGCTCGATATCGATGGGCGTCTACCGGTCCGCGAATATCTCGTGGCCGGTCAACTATAAGGCCGTCGATCCGGATAAGACGAGTTTCGTTCCCCTCGCCTGCGACGCGCCGATGACGTGCCGCCAAATCCTCTCGGATCATCCGAAGGGGAAGGAATACGGCTGGATACTCAAGGACGCGAAGCTATTCCCCCTCCTCGTCGACGCGAAGGGCGAGGTGCTCTCGATGGCCCCGATCATCAACAGCGCCACCCTCGGCGCGGTCAAGGTCGGCGACTCGGATCTCCTCGTCGAGATGACCGGCACCGACATGCCCTCGCTCGTCCTCGCGACGAGCATCGTCGCCTGCGATTTTGCGGACGCGGGCTATAAGATCCTGCCGGTGCGCGTCGAGCACCCCTACGACACCGGTTTCGGGAAGAGCGTCACCACCCCGTACTATTTCCAAAAGCCGACGAAGACCACCATCGGGGCGATCAACCGCCTGCTCGGGTCAGAGCTCTCCGGCGGCGAAATCCGCGACGCCCTCGAGCGGATGGGAAGCGAGGTCGAGAGCTCGGGCGATGTCGTGACCCTCTACCCGCCCGAGTACCGCAACGACTTTCTCCACGAAGTGGACATCATCGAGGACGTGATGATGGGCAAGGAGATTTCTTTCTTCCAGCCCGCCAAGCCCCGCGACTTCACGATCGGCCGGCTAACCCCACTGACCCTCTTCAGCCGCAAGGCGAAAAGCCTGATGGTGGGCCTTGGCTACCAGGAGATGATCTTCAACTACCTTGGATCGCGAAAGGATTTCATCGAGCGCATGGGCATCGCGGGAACCAAGGCGGAGGGAGATGTCATCGAGATATCGAACCCGATGACGGAGAACTACCAATTCGTGCGGCCCTCAATCCTGCCGAGTCTTCTCGCCGCGGAAGCGCCTTCCGGCAACGCCGTCTATCCGCATCGCATCTTCGAGATCGGAAAGGTCGCCTACAGAGCTGAAGGAGAGGTCACCGGCACGCGCACGCGGCAGCGACTCGGCTTCCTCTCGGCCTCGAGCGACGCGAACTTTAACGACGCGGCGAGCCAAGTGGCCAGCCTTCTTTACTACCTCGACCACGAGTACAAGGTCGCCGAGTCGGACGACCCTCGTTTCGTGCCGGGGCGCCAAGCCTCGGTCATGGTGAATGGCAAGGCGATCGGCGTGTTCGGCGAGATCCATCCCCGCGTCCTTGAGAATTGGACGATCGGCACGCCCTGCGTCGCCGGCGAGATCGACCTTGAGGAGCTGATGTAGCCTAGTCAGAGGGCGTCACCTCGACGCCCTCTGGCGTCGGGGCGGCAATGGGCGCGTGCGCGAGGGACGAGGCTGACGCCTGACCGGCCAACCTACGCGCCCGTATAGCCGAGAATTCGGCCCGAAGCATCTCCTGTATCCCACCGCTCAGCACCCGAAACACCAAGTCGTTAACTCGCTCGAGGTTGTCGGGATTCAATCCCTCCCGACCCTCCCTCGTGCGAAACACGAAAACGTATATCTCGTCTTCGTTCAGCACCCGTTTTAGGCACAGCACCCCGTCGACCTTGAGGATAATCCCATGCAAACTCATCTGTATTTGGTTTATGCGCTCGTGAAGTGGTATCTCCGGCTTGTCGTCGGGAAAAACGCAGGAGAAGTGGCTAATGCTTATATCCCGCACGAGGCATCGATACCCAATTCCGCCGTAAGCCATGTTCGCCTTATATGAGTCGTCACAAACGGCGCGAAGGCGCCTTCGCTGCCCGTTCGCCTGGTTCGCGGCGAGGACGTTGAGGAAAAGCGTAAGGTTTCGAACCTTTTTATACTCGCTTGGGATGCAGCCGCCGAAGATGCCGATCGAGTATAGATACAGGCGCTCAAGGGTTCGCACGTCCTCCTGGTCATTGCGCTTTTGAAACATTACGCCGATGATGGCGCGCTCCCCGTACCGGTTCTGAATCCCGCGGATGAACAAAGGCCAATCAACGCCGTTGATTCGCCGATCGATGTTAAAGAAAAGGATGACCTGGGAGAAAAGACCGAACAGGGCGTCGACCTTCGCCTCGAGCGGACAATACGCGTCGTCCTCAAGGAAATACGTCTCGTATCCTTTTAGAAAAAAGGTCTTTAGGAATTCCTCGGGGAATAGCGACAGGTCCGGGGCGACGAAAAAAGTCTTTATGCCGAGCGCGAGCTCTTTTTTTTCCATCGTGTCCTCCAAGTAACGCCCTTGGGGCGAGGTAGGAACACGTTTTTTACTATATGGAGAGTATAAAACGACTTGGTGTATTCGAGATTTATTTCTTGATTCTACAAAAAGGTTTTTACTCTGTAACGGATAGACCTGGGTTCTCGGCGAAAGCCCCAAACGAGGTAAAGCGACGACGACGGCCCGCGATAAGATCAACGGGATCTATCCGCTCAAGTTCGGCGAACGCGGAAAGGACGGTGTCGCGAAGTTTGCCCGCCATCGCGCCAGGGTCGCGGTGAGATCCCCCGTCGGGTTCGGGCAGGATCCCGTCTATCATCTTGAAGGAAGCGAGATCGTCCGCCGAAATACGCATCATCTCGGCCGCCTCGCGCGCTTTCGCGGCGTCGTGCAGGACGAGCGAGGCGAAGCCCTCCGGCGAAAGCACGGTATAATAGGCGTTTTCGAGCATGTAGACCCGGTCGGCGACCCCGATGCCGAGGGCTCCGCCCGACCCGCCCTCGCCAACGACGACGCTGACGACGGGCACGGGGAACGAGAGAAATTCGGCGAGGTTGCGCGCGATCGACTGGCCGATGCCGCGTTCCTCGGCCCCGATCCCGGGGAAAGCGCCAGCCGTGTCGATCAGTGTAAGGATGGGCCGGCCGAATCGGGCCGCGTCGCGCGCGAGGCGCAAGGCTTTACGATTCCCCTCGGGGTGCGGCATTCCATGATTGCAGCGGATATTCTCCTTAAGGTTCCGACCCTTCCGATGGCCGATGACGGTAACGAAGCGGTCGGCGATCCGGGCTATCCCCCCGATGACGGCAGGGTCGTCCCCGTACAGGCGATCGCCCGCGAGCTCGATGAACTCATCGGCGATTAACTTGACGTACTCGACGGCCCCGGGACGCTCGGGATGGCGGGCGAGCTCGATTCGCTCCCAGCACGCGCGCTCGCCGCGCGCGGCGGCGATCTTTCTCTCGATCCCGGCGATGGCGTCCGACAAGTCGATCGCGTCGGCGGCGGCGAGGCGCTTAAGGTCGGCGAGGCGTTCCTCGAGGCGGGATAGGGTCATCGGGCGGCCCCCCCCTTGTGCGCGTCAATCAGGAAGGCGAGCGTCGCGCGTTGCCTGTCGCGCGGGACGATGGCGTCGACGAAGCCATGCGCGAGCTGGGTTTCCGCGCGCTGGAATCCGTCGGGGAGCTTCTGGCGCGACCGGCCCTCGACGATGCGGGCCGCGGTAAAGCCGACGAGGGCGCCGGGCTCCGCCAGGATCACGGTGCCGAGGGAGGCGAAGCTGGCGATCACCCCGCCCGTCGTCGGATCGGTAAGGACGACGAAGAGCGGCAAGCCGGCTTCCCCGAGAGCGGTGACCGCGGCGGCGGTCTTTGCCATTTGCATGAGGGAAAAGACGCCTTCTTGCATCCGCGCGCCGCCCGAGGCGGTGAAGGCAATCGCGGGAAGACGGGCGGAAGCTGCCGAGGCTAGGGCGCGGGAAATTTTCTCACCGGCGACGGAGCCCATCGAGCCGCCCATGAAGGCGAAGTTCATCGCGACGACGACCGCGGGCCGCCCCTCGATCGAGAGTTGACCGGTGACGACGGAGTCGCGCTCGCCCGTGCGGGCGCGCGAGTCAGCGAGTTTCTCCGGGTACCCGGCCATCCCGATCGGGTTGACCGATTGCATCGTCGCGTCGTATTCCTGGAAGCTTCCCGCGTCGGCGAGCCAAGCGAGCCGCTCGCGAGGACCGATGCGCGCGTGAAAGCCGCACGCCGGGCATACCGCGAGGGCGAGGGAGGAGGCGACGCGCGGCGCACTCGCGTCGAAATCTGCCCGCCCGCAGGACGGGCACGCGAAGGCGACCGTCGCCGCCTCCATGGGGGCGGCGGGCGAGCCCGCGCGGCTCATGTGACCTTCTTGAAGATCAGGGAGGTATTGATTCCGCCGAAGGCGAAGTTATTCGACATGATGTACTCCGCGTCGAGCTCGCGGCCATCTCCCTGGATGTAGTCGAGATCGCCGCAGGCGGGATCGACGTTAACCAGGTTAAGGTTCGGGGCGAACCACCCCGCGTTCATCATGTTGATGGACATCAGGGCCTCGATTGCTCCGCAGGCGCCGAGGGTGTGCCCCATGTAGCTCTTAAGGCTGCTGATCGGCACGCGACGATCGAAGACATCCCGGGTCGCGCCCGACTCGGCGACGTCCCCGTGCTGGGTCGCGGTGCCGTGTCCGTTAACGTAATCGATCGCGTCGGGGGAAAGGCCCGCCGACTCGAGGGCGAGCTTCATCGCGACGGCCATCGTGGGTCGGTTCGGCTGCGTAATGTGCGACCCGTCGGTGTTCGTCCCGAACCCGACGAGCTCGGCCAGTATCCGCGCGCCGCGCGCGCGCGCGTGCTCGTATTCCTCCAGGATCAGGGCGCCCGATCCCTCGCCGATGACGAGGCCATCGCGGTCGCGATCGTAGGCGGCGGGCGTAAGCTCGGGCGTGTCGTTTTTCGTGCTCGCCGCGAAGAGGGTGTCGAATACGGCCGCCTCGGTGGGGCTCAGCTCCTCCGCGCCGCCTGCGACCATGACATCCTGAAGCCCATTCTGAATAGCCTCGAACGCGTAGCCAATGGAAAGGCTGCCCGCCGTGCAGGCGGTGTTCGTCGTGATAAGACGGCCGGTGAGGCCGAAGAAGACGCCGATGTTGACCGCGCAGGTTTGCGGCATGGACCGGATATACGTCGTCGCCGAAATGCCCTGGGTATCGTTATCGTGGAGCATCCCGAAGAAGTCGAGCAGGGCGTCAACGTTTCCGGTCGACGACCCAAAGGCGACCCCGGCGCGACCAGCCGTCAATTCGGGGCTTTCGCGGAGGCCAGCATCCTGCAGGGCCCGATCGGCTGACGCGACGGCGAGGAGGGCGACGCGGCCCATGCCCCTCGTTTGCTTGCGCGAATAGCCGGGATCGTCGAAGGAAACGGGCGCCGCGAGGCGGGTATTCATCCGCGGGTACCGGTCCCAGTCCGCCATGCGGACTATGGCGTTTCGCCGGCTCCGTAGCCTCGCCTCGATGGCGCCCCAGTCGTTGCCAATGGGCGATATGCACGAGCCGCCCGTAATCACAACCCTCTTCTTCACGCGAGCCCTCCGTTAACCGAAATTACCTGCCTCGTGATGTACGCCGCCGAGTCGGACAGGAGGAACACGACGAGGTCGGCGACTTCCTCGGCGCGGCCGACGCGGGCAAGGGGAATTTGCGGGAGTATCATGTCGAGCGGGGCGTCCTTGATCATCTCGGTCTCGATGACGCCCGGCGCGACGCAGTTTACCGTGATCTGGCGCTTACCGAGTTCCACGGCGAGCGCTTTCGTCGCGCCGATGATCCCGGCCTTGGACGCCGAGTAGTTTACCTGCCCCCGGTTCCCGATGATCCCGGAAACCGAGGCCATCGTGACGATGCGCCCGGGAGCGCGGGCGCGCACCATCGGCATCACGGCGGGATGGATGACGTTGAAAAAACCGTCGAGGTTGGTGTGGATAACCGAGTCCCAGTCCTCGTCCGTAAGGGCGGGGAAGGCGTTGTCGCGGGTGATCCCGGCGTTGCAGACGATGCCGTAGTACGCCCCGTTCGCTTCTATGTCCGCCTCGATCGCCTGCCTCGCGGCGGCGCGGTCGGTCACGTCAAACCGCATCAGCGCGGCGCGCGAGCCCATGGCCTCGATGGCGGCGACGCCCTCGCGGGCAGCGGCCTCGTTCGCGTTATAATGCACGACGACTTCGTAGCCCGCCTTACCGGCGGCGAGGGCGATCGCCCTGCCAATGCCTCGGCTGGCGCCGGTAATCAATACGCGTCTCGCGTCAGCCATCGATAAGACCTCCCTGGATAACCGCCTCGTCGACCTCGATCGCGTTGACGACGGCCGTCGTTAGAACGCGCCCAAGCCGCGACACCGCGCAGTCGAAGGAGACCACGTTCCCGTCGCGGAATATCTGCGCGACATCGACGCGGAGCGTCTCTCCTGCCCGGTACGCGGGAACCTCGGTTTGGAAGGCGCGCACGCTCATAATGAAGCCGATCTTCGGCTCGCCACCGCACAGCCTGGAATTAACCCCCGAGAGCGCGGCGATCGACTGAGCCATGTACTCAAAGCCGACCCACGCGGGAACTCCGCCAAGGTCGGCGTCGTAGAAAAGACCGTCCTGGGCCGTATCGACTTCCGCGGCGAGACGACAGTCCTCGAGGTCGTGGTCGACTATTCGGTCGAGGAGGAGCATGGTTCCTTTATGCGGAAGATATTGCTCGATCTCGGGACGTGCGATCATAGTAGTTCAATATACCCGTTTTTCAGACCTCTCGCAAGAAGGAGCAAAGCCCGTCAGCGGCGGCCGATGGCGAGGCTTACGTTGCACCCGCCGAAGGCGAATGAATTGCTTACGCAGGTCTCAAGGCGGGAAACCGACCGCGGCGCGTCTACGATATCCAACGCGGGGATGGCGGGATCGCGGATTCCGTCCCATATCTGGACAGGAAGGTTGCGATCCGCGTTGCGGGACGAAAGGGCAAGCCAGCAAATCGCGAGTTCGATAGCCCCGGCCGCGCCAAGGGTGTGCCCGGTCAAGGATTTGGTCGAGCTCGCCGGCACCCCGCGCGGGAAAACCCGGGCAGTGGCTTTCGCCTCCATCGCGTCGTTTAGCTCGGTTCCCGTGCCGTGAAGGTTAACGTAATCAACGTCCTCGGGCTCGAGCCCGGCGTCCGCAAGCGCAAGGGACATGGCGCGGGCGGCCCCTATCCCTTCGGGATGGGGAGCCGTCATATGCGAGGCATCCGCGCTCTCGCCGACACCAAGAAGCTCGATCGTCGCGTCGGACAAAGGATCGCGACTCATCACGAAAACGGCCGCGCCCTCGCCGAGGGAGATGCCGCGCCTATTGATGCTAAAAGGAAGACAGGGATCAGGTGAGACCGCCTCCAGAGAGGCGAATCCAAGGGCTACCGCGGCCGAAACGATGTCCGCGCCGCCGACGATCGCGGCGTCGCAGAGTCCCGCGCGGATCATGTTTCGCGCGCTCGCGATCGCGCTCGCGCTCGAGGCGCAAGCGGTCGAAAAGGATACGGCGGGGCCAAAGGCCCCGGTCCGATACCGCGCGAAACGGGCAGGCAGGTCGGCGCGCTGCGCGGCCAGGGCGTAACCCGGGGGAAAGGCTCCTGCCGAAAGCCGGGCGCGCAGGGCCTCAAGAGAGGTCTCGGAACCGTTATCGCAGGAACCGATAAGACAGGCGACCCGTTCGGCCCCATAGCGCCTGATCGCAGCGTCGCTGACGCTTTTAACCTCGTCGAGCGCGACGGCGAGGATGGCGTTTACCCTATTTTCGAATTCCGGAGGAAGGTCTCGCACATACAGTTCGCGCGGAACGCGCCCAAGCCAAAAGGATTGACCCATGACCTCGTCACGAACCAAACCCCGGCCCGTTGGCGCGGATACCGCCCGCCACGTCGCGTCCTTACCCGCGCCCAGGGCGGAGATCACTCCCACGTCGCTCAAGAACACCGCGTCACTCATCGGCCCCTCCATACGCGATATCGTAGGCATACCCGCGGAGCCTGTTCTCGTACCGAAGCCCGTCGGCCCGCTTTTCGATATGCGCGACGACTCCCTCGGGCGAAACAATCTCGCGCACGGTCAAGTCACCCGAGACCGTCTCGACGACCTCGAGCCCAACGGGGGCGAGCGAGCGGGCGAGGGCGTCAACTCGGTAATAGCTCAGCTGAAAATCGGCGATAACGTACGCGGCGGGCAAGCCGCCCGCGATAGCTGGCCCCGATGAGGAAAGCCCGCTCGCGTCGTACACGAGGCGCGCCATCTCGGATCCGAGATCGTTGAGGACGAGAAAGTCAATCCCGCCTGAGTCAGCCTTCACGTATACCAGAAACGAGAACGAGCGATCGCCGTACACCCCATCGATTCGCTGCGGCATATCAACGGCCCCGTCCATATCGGCGGGCGGCAAAAGGTCAAAACGTGCCTTGTTCGTGAGGAACACCGGATCGGGGCGCTTCGCGCGCGGGGCTCCCGCGCAGGACGCAAGGAGGCACAGTAAGACGCACAGCGGAGCGGCGAAACGCGAGACGTTCTTCCTCTTCATGTGATCGAACATATCGTTTATCCCTTGGCGCCGCAAGAGGCGCGCCCGGCGAAGAGAGGGGCAAGCGCGAACGAGAGCGCGACCCCGAGAAACACGGTCGCCCCGAAGGTATGCACCGGCGCGAGCGAGCTGAAGGACAGGAACCCAAAGGAAAGCACCGTCGTGAGCATCGAAAGAAGCACGGCCAGCATCGTGACCGGAGGATGAGTCGTCCCCTCGGAAAGGAAGATCGCGTAGTCGATCCCGATGCCCATCGTCATCACGATGCCCATCACGGAAAAAAGGTTTAGCGGCTCGCATAAAAACCCAAGCGCGGAAACGGTAAGCAGGGCCGCCGAAACGGGCGCGAGGGATATCCTGATTGCGCGAGCGATCCCATAGATCGGCGTAAGCAGGGCCAAAATCACGAGATACGATAGGGCAAGAAGCGCGAGACTTACGGCGGAAATTCTGCCAAGGGTCGCGCTGATGTCTCCTGTCTTGTCAACGAAGTACGTGCCCGAAGCCGGATCCGCAAGCCGGCGAAATGACTCTTTGTCCGTAGCGCGCAGGGGCATGACGGCGGAGTACCACCGTCCGTCGATCTCGCCGATCCAAAACGTGGAGATCGAGCGGGAGAATGGCTCGGCGAGAAGGATCTCTGGCTTAAGCGGGTTCGCTGCGCTTCGGGCGAAATCGGCCTCGAGTCGGGCAAGCTCCGCAGGACCGAAACCGAGGGCGGCGAGCTGGTCGCGCGCGCGCGGCATGAGCTCGCGGGAAATAAGGCCCGAGAGCTTCCGTTGCCGCTCGACGGACGGAAGAAAGCGGGTCGTTCCGAGAAAGGCGCCGAGCCGCCCGGCGGAAACCTCTGTCGCGAGCCGCGCGGACAGCGATTCCTCCGCGCGAAGGACGCCCTCCGCGCTTTCGCCCGAGACGATGTAGTACCAGCCCGAGGAACCGTGCCTAAGCACGCGCGCGGCGATCGCCTCCGAGTCGCGCATCGCGGCGGACATCGTGTAGAGGCCGCGCACGTCGTTGTCGACGCGAACGCGAAGAAACCCCGGCAAGGCGGCGGCAACAAGGGCAAAGGCGACAAGGAGCTTAACGCGAAGCGGAGCGCGGGCGAAACGCCCGGCCATCGATAGCACGAAGGACGGAAGCCGAAGAGGAAGGGTCGCGTCGGCCTTTCGCGGAGCCGGAACGCGGGGGAAAACGAAGACAACTGCGGAAAAAACGCTTACGAGCCCCACAGTCGAAAACAGCGCCATTTGACGAAGCAGGGGAAAGGGCACGATGAAAAGAACTGCGTAGCTCACCAGGGTGGTCGCGAGCCCAAGCCACACGCCCCTGATAACGCGCGAGCGCACCGCGAGCCCGTTTACCGTCGGGCCAAGACTCGCGCGCTCGGTAAAGAAGTGAAGGGCGTAGTCGACGCTCACCCCGATAAGGCTCGTGCCGAAGGCGAGCGTCAGAACATGCACCTCGCCGAACGCGAGCAAGGTCGCCGCGAAAGCCTCCGCCGCGCCGATCGCGATAGCGAGGACGGTTGCGAGAAGGGGCGTCGGCGACCGATACACGAGGACGAGGAGAAGGATCGTCGCGACGAGCGAGGCGACGCTGATCATGGCGATCTCTCGCTGCGTTTCGCGCGTGCTCTCGAAACTATGGAAAGGGACGCCGGAATTCGCGAACCTAACGCCGGGGGTGGCCGCGGAAAGGCGCTTCTCGGCGTCGAGGATTCGGGCAACCACGTGGCCGTCGACGTCGAGGGATGACGCGGCCTGCGGGGCGGATACGGAGATGAGGACATAGTGAATGCCCCCGTCCTCGGCGGCGAGGACGCCGTCCCGCGGTGCGATCGCCAGTCCGCCGAGCAGGGCAGAACTCGCAAGTGATGAAAAGCTCGCCTCGGTCAGCAGAAAGGGATCTTCGTCGAGGCGCGAGAGGGAAGAAAGAGTGAAAGGACTGAAGGCGGTCGCGAGCGCCTCCTCGGCCATGGCGGCCCCTTCACCCCGCTCGAGTCGGGCGATCGTCTCGTCGCCCTGGATCGCGTATCGGTAACGGAATAGAAAGTCGCGGGCATCGTCGAGATATCCCGAGCCAACCTCGCAGGTCGCCTCATCAACGCCGGGGAAGCCGGATATCGCATCGACGAGCTCGACGGCGAGCTTTCGCGCTTCGGCGAAATCCGCGTGCCCGACCAGGACGTATAGGCCGGAATTCATCCGCGCCGCGAGGGCCCGTTCCGCGTCGGCGACGGCTTTCGACGGGCTCGTCGGCGGAAGGATCGAGAAAAGGTCCGGGTCGATCTTAACGGGACGCGCCGCGAAGGCGATGACGAGCAACAAAACATGGGCAACGGCCCAAAGAATGGGGACCAGCCAGGTCGGACGTCGCGTCATGCCGCTCGACGCGCGCTCATCGGTCGGAGAAGAGTTTTCGCTCATCGTCTGTAAGGGCCTCCGAGAAGGAATGGTCTGCAAAGCGATAGGTCACCGTGTCGCCCGATGGCTCGAGAAGGACGAAACCCTCGACGTTCGCCTTGCCCGACAGCCGCATCGACGAGATAGCTTGCTTGATCGTGGCATCCTTCGGGATGAGCCCGAGCTCCCAGGCCCCGTCGGGCCCTGATACGAAGAAAACCTCGAATCGGGCGAAGAGCGCGTCGACGTCGCCGGAGAACACCGAGCGAATCGTGTCCGCGAACTGTTGAAAGGAGGGGTTCTCGCGCGCGTCGATTACCGATTTCTTCCCCTGCCCGGAGGTTTGGACGATGCGGGAATCTGTCAGGGCCATTGCCGAAGGGAAGGGCTTACGGGTATCCCAGAGCATCCCGTCCGCGCGCGAAAGGGCGAAGCGACCGGACGACACGAGGGAACGGCCGAGCTTCTTGATCTCGCGGCGCTGGGTGAAACTACCGCGCATCACGGGCGAGCGCGACAGGGCCGCGCACGATCGCTCGAGCTCGGCGCGCGAATCGCCGGTCGCCGGCTTAGAGAACACGTCCGATTGCGCAAAGACAGCCGGCGCGGCGAAGGACCCGAAAACGAAAAACGCGGCGACGACAAGCAGTCGCGGGGCCTTAGCGCGCATCGCGCGCCTCCCCGCCAGAGAGCATGGCTTCCACCCGCTCGACGAGGCAAGGCGGCGACACGAAGAGGCTCTCCCGCGTGCTGATGTTTACCGCCATCTGCGTACTCTCCCCTTTCGTCGTCAGCGACCCGGTTTCCGCGTCGAAAATTCGGTACGAAATGCGTAATCGATTCTCGTACTCAAGAAGGGTTGCCTCGATCCGCGCGCGCTGGCGGAAGACGAGGGGTCTCGCGTACTTAATGCGCATGTCGACGACCGGCCACGCATACCCGCTTTTTTCCATTTCTATGTAGCCGTAGCCGATGCGCTCGAGGAGGGCGCAGCGCCCGACCTCGAAGAACTTCGCGTAGTTTCCGTGCCACACGACCTGCATCGAGTCTACGTCGTAGAACTCGACGGTGAACTCAGTCGAGACGACGATCTTACCGCTCATGGGCGAACCCCCCAGAACCGGTCGCGGATCCGCGCGAGCGTCGCGCGGAGGTCGCCCTCGAGGGGCCGATCCGCGGCGAGGAACTCGAAATTCTGGCTGACCTGGTCGACCAAGTCGCGCACGTTCGCGACCTTCGCGTCCGCGACGACGCCCGTCTTGACGCGAATCCGCAGCGCCTGCACGTTCGCGAGGAGGCATGCGGCGGCGACCTGCTCGGAAAGCTCCAGGACGCGAACGCAATCGCGCGCGGCGATCGTTCCCATGCTCACCTTGTCCTGGTTATGGCACTCGGTCGAGCGCGAGAAGACGCTCGCCGGCATCGTCCCCTTCAGCGCCTCCGCCGTCCACGAGGAAACGGCAATCTGGACGGCCTTGAAGCCGTGGTTGAACGAGAAGCCTTCCTCGCTTCCCGAAAGGTTCGGAGGGAGACCGCGGTTAAACTTCTCGTCGACGACCGCCGCGAGCTGACGGTCAAGAAGGTCGGCGACGTTTGCCACGATGTTCTTCAGCGAGTCCATCGCGAAGGCGATATGCCCGCCGTAAAAATGCCCGCCGTGGAAAACCGATTGCGTCTCGGGATCGACCAGCGGGTTGTCGTTGGCGCTATTCATCTCGATCTCGATCATCGACCGAATAAGGGGCGCGGCATCGTAGAACACCCCGATGACGTGCGGAGCGCAGCGAATCGAGTAAGCGTCCTGTATACGCTCGGGAACGACCCCCTCGCGAGCCGCCGGGGCAAGATCCTCGCGAACGCGCCGCGCGGCTTCAGCCTGCCCGGGATGGGGCTTGATCTCGAAAAGCCGCTCATTGAAATGGTAATCGTTTCCCTTGAGCGCGATCGAGTTCATCGCCGTAATGCGGCACGATAGGTGGCACAGGTACTCCGCGCGCGCGAACGCGAGGCAGGCGACCGCGTTCATCACGCCGGTTCCGTTCATCATCGCGATGGCTTCCTTAGGACGGAAAGTAACGAGCGGAAGGCCAAGCTCCGAGAGCACCTCGCGAGACGGGCGGCGCGCTCCCTTATACAGCACGTCGCGCTCGCCGATCAGGGTCCCGGCGACGTAGGAAAGCGGCGTAAGGTCGCCGCTCGCCCCAACGGAGCCCTCTTGCGGGATCAGGGGAAGGATATCGTGGACGAGAAGCTGCTCCATCGCCCGAAGGAGGTTCATGCTGACGCCGGAGTACCCGCAAGCGAGGGTGTTCAGGCGCACAAGCACGATGGCCCGGGTCGTCGGCTCGTCGAAGTATTCTCCCATCCCGCAGCCATGGAAGCGTGTCAGCCTAATCGGAAGCTCATAGAGCCGGTCGCGTGGCACGGCCTTTCCGCAGGAATCGCCGTAGCCGGTCGTCACCCCGTAAATCCCGCCAAGCCGTTCGATCGACTCGTCAAGGAACCGGGCCCCAGCCTCGATCTTTTCCGCGAAGGCGGGCGATTGGCTCAACCGCGCATGCTTTCTTCCGTACGCGACGTCCACCACGTCCTCGATGCTCAGCCTCGACTCGCCAACAACGACAGTATCCATTTTTCCTTAGCTCCTTTTCGCGTTCGGTATGTCCCAAAAATCGTAGAAGTTGTACCACTGCAGCGGATGCTCGCCGCAAAGGCGCTCGAGATGCCGGGCGTACTCCTCGATCATCAGCTTTATCTTCTCTCGCCGTTCCTTCCGCGTGCCGGAAAGCTCCGTGCGCGCGCGCGCTACGACGAGATCGTAACGAGAAGTCGGGTTCATGTCCTCGACGCGAACGCCGAACATGAAATAGACCGGCGCCTCCAAAAGGCTCGCGAGGACGAAGGCCCCCTGCGGGAAGGCAGCGTCCGCGCCGAGGAAGGGAACGATCTCCACCTTGTCTCGGTTCGTCGCGGCGGTTCGGTCGCCGGCGATCGCGAGCACCTCGCCCTCGGCGAGCCTTCGCTGAAGGTCAAGGATGGTGTCAACGCCGATGTCGGCCGCGCTCACCAAACGCAGGGTCGATCCCGGGTCGATCTCGGCGATCAGCCGGTTAAAGCGCGCGGTGCCCGCGAAATCGACGATCGACGTTACCCCGAATGGGCGCGACACGCGCGTCTTATTGTTCGTCGCGAGGGCTCGAAGGAGCTCCATGTTCCCCACGTGCGAGCAAATGATGATCGCGCCCCGCCCCGCCTCGAGCCCGTCGATCAGCTCGCCGACGGCGTCGTCATGGAAGTTTATCCGGGTAAGGTCGAGGTCGTTCGACCAGGCGGCGATCTTCTCGATCATCGAGTAGGCGAAAGAGACGACGTGCCGAAGGTTGTCGAGCGGCCGAGGCGCGGGCTTCCCGTGAAAGGCGGCGGCACGCCGAAGAAAGTCGCGCGAGACCCGGCGAAGCCGCGGCGCGAACGCGAAGAAGCAAAACACGATCGGGAAAAGGAACACTCTAAGGCCCTTCGGGCCGAGGGCGCGATACGACCAAAGCACGAACCTCATTTGCCAGAACCCGGACCCGCGCTCGCGCTGGTCCCGCCAGTGCTTGCTTTTACCGGGCACGAGAGGACACCTTGCGCGCGATGAGCACGGGAAGCCGAGGTATCATCCCGAAGAACAGGCGCGCGTGCTGGGCGCTGATCGCGATGTTGTCCTGAAGCATGCGGAAATTGGACACGCCGCCCTCCGGATAGATCACCTTTATCGGCACGAATTGAAGGGCGACGCCCGCCCAGGCGAGCCGGACCAGTATCTCGATGTCGAAGGTCATGCGTTCCGAAAGCCTTTTCCGGTTCGCGATGGCGAGGGTTTCGCGCAGCGGGTAGAGCCGAAACCCGCACATCGCGTCCTTCACCCCAAAGGAGAGGGTCTCGATCGCCACCCAAAAATTCGTTACCTTTCGCCCATTTTTGCGCGCGGAAGGGACGCTCTCGTCGTAGACGGGATAGCCGCAGATAGCGTCGCCGGGGCGAGCGCGCGAAGCGATGAGGAAAGACTCGACGGGACCAAGGTCATGCTGGCCGTCGGCGTCGATCTGAAACGCATGGGTGTAACCACGCGCGAGCGCGGCGCGAAATCCGGCGAGCACCGCGCCGCCCTTTCCCCTGTTTTCTGGGAGGGTCACGAGCTCGACTTCGGGTATCGCGTCCTTAACCGCCTGTATGTCGGCCCGCGTCTCGGCCTCATTCCCATCGTCAACGACGAAGACGGGAAGACCGCGCGCGAGGAGCCCCTCGACGACGGCTCGCAGCGGTTTTCCATGTCGATATACCGGGATTACGGCACAAGGCTTATATGGTTCGTTCATGATTTCTCCAACGTGATCGAGCCGCCCGAATACTCGGCTCCGGTGTCCGCGGCCGCGTACTCAAACTGAAGGCGACCGGCCTCTGAGTCGTGGGTTAGCGAAAGCGTCAGGGCGACGCCCGGCGAGATGGGACTCTTGAATTTTACCCGCTGTATCGCGCGAATCCGTTTCGTCGTCCCCAGCAACTCGGCCCCAAGCCGCATCGCGATATCGAACTGGGCCACCGCGGGGAGGAGTTTATACGAGGGGAAATGCCCGTCGAAAAAAGGACTCTCCGCGCCGACGACGAGCTCGATCCGCGCGCGATTCCCGTCGACGGAGGTTGAGCGCACCAAGACGCCGTCATGTCCGGCGAAGAGGGCAGCGACGTCCGCGCGCAGGACCTTATCCTGCGTGTTGCGGGGAATCGAGTCGACGAAACGCCATTTTTTCGGTATCACGGCGCCCTCAAGAAAGGCGGCGAGATGGTCGCGAAAATGCGCGTTGATGTCTTTCTTTGGGACTCCGGCGAACCGTTTTTTACCTTCGTCGTTCAGCGCGACGGCGGCCCCGAGGTACTGCCGCTTACCAGAAAGGGCGACGGCGCACGCGTCCTTAACGAAAGAAGATTCCATCAGTCGCGTCTCGACCTCGGCGAGGGAAACGCGCTTCTCTTCGATCTTCACGATAAGGTCGCTCCGTCCCTCGAGCGCGAACCGTCCCTCGCCAACCCAACGGGCTAGGTCGCCCGATACGAACCCGGCGGGATCGAGGATGTACGGCGACGCGACGACGACGCGCCCCTCTTCGTCGATGCGCACCTGGTTTCGCGGGAAAGGAAGCCACGACGCCTCGTGAACCGACCGCCGATGCGCGATGCCGCCGGTCTCCGTGCTCCCGTATATCTCAAGCGGGGCCGATCCAAGCCGGGCCTCGACCTCGCGCGCCACCGGTGGCGGTAGCACGCCGCCCGACGAGAAGATTAGCGGCTCGACGAAGGGTCGTGTCGCGTAGTCCGTCTCCGCAACCCGCTTAAGAAAGGCGGGGCTGCACACGAGGACGGGACGCGGATCTCCCAGGGCCTCGAGCGATTCCGGATACCGAACAAGGTCGCGATACAAGGGCATTCCTGCGGCAAGCGGCAGCAGGGCGGCAAAGAGGAATCCGTAGATATGTTGGTGGTTAACGGTCGCGTACACGCGGCGGCCCTCGAGAAGGCCGCCCCAAAGCGCGACGAGCTCTCCAACTTCCGTTTCCAGCTCGGTAAGTCGCTTCGGAAAAGCCTTCGGCCTACCCGTGCTACCGGAGGTGTGCAAGACGATTCGGGCGGTGATGGGATCAATCGGAGGGAAAGATAGGTCAACCGGAACCTCGGGCGATTCGTCGGGGTTCAGAATATCGGCGACCGTTGGGAATCCGCCGAAACGCTCGTCGCAGAGGTATCCCGTCGACCCGTCGACGATCTCGGCGAGAAACGAAGGCGTCGTGTTCGCGCAGAGAAGGGCTTCCTTTTTAAGCTGAAGCACGGCGATGACCGCGCAGAGGAAATGATACCCATCCTCGCAGCTGAGGATCCATCGCTCCTTGCGGGCGGCGCCGACGCGCGCCCTGACGAGCGCGAGGTCGCGCGAGAAGTCGGACCAAGAGACGCTGTTGCCCGCCCGAAAGCAAACCACCGCGTCGCCGGGTCGCGAGCCCGCACGCATTGCGGACGGCAATATTAGTTTCATCGTGTTCCCCGAACGAAGCGCCGGACTATCATCTCCCCGACGAAAAGTATCCCGATCAAAACGTACGAGATCAGGCCGTTGTACACCGACCACGCAAGATCGGAGGCCCGAAAGGCCGTATACAGCGATATCGCGATATTGCACGCGAAAAAGACGCACCAGACGACGGTCACCGTCCTGCAGTATCGGGCGATGAACGGATAATCCTCGCGCTCGGCGAGGCTCTTGTCCTGCAGGCGAGCGAAGCGCTCGATCATGGACGGCGGCCGAACGAGGGTAAAGGCGAAGCTCGCCAAAAACGAGCCGGTCATCACGACGGGGTATAACTTAAGAAGGACGCCGCTATTAGATACCGCGATCGCGACGGCCAGGGCGCCGACGACGGCGGATACCGCGAATCGGCGCGCCCGGTCGGCCTTGCCAGCCCGACGCGATCCCGTAACCGACAGAAACAACAGCAAGCCTATGACGGCCATGCATAAGGCAAGCACCCGGGGCTGCACCCCGAAGCGAACCAAACCGACGAATACCAGGCAGGGATAAAGGACGGAAAGGGCCGTCAGGGCCACCGTGCCCGCTTTACTCATCCGTTACGCGCCAGCGCCCTCGTTCAGGAGCGCGGAGATCGCGTCCACCACGTCGCCGACGGTTCGCACTTGCTTGAACACCTCGGGATCGATCTTCCGGCCGATGATCTGCTGGAGTTTCACGATAAGGTCGACCGCGTCGATGCTATCAAGGTCGAGGTCGTCCAAAAGCCGCGCCTCGGGCACGACCTTGGCCGCGTCCAACTCGAAGGTATCGACGAGGATATCCCGCATCTTGTTGAATATTTCGCTCTTGGTCATCATGCTTCCCCCGTCGCGGCCGGGCGATTCGCGGCGATGTAATCCGCCAACGCGTTCACCGAGGCGAAGTGCTTTCGGTTTTCCTGATCCTCGGCCGAGAATTTCACGTTGAATTTCTTCTTGAGGGCGACCCCAAGCTCAAGGGCGTCGATGGAATCCAATCCGAGCCCGGACCCAAATAACGGGGCCGCGTCGTCGATGTCCTCGGCGCTGATGTCCTCCAGCTCGACCGCGGAAATAATCAGCTTTTTGATTTCTTGCTTAAGCGTGTCCATTCTTTCGTACCCTTACCAATCGTATCTATGCCGTGTAGTATGCTCGTCTTGTTTCGTTTTTGCTCATATATAGAAGATTTTCAAAGACGATAATGGAGATAAAAGTAGCTTTCTTGGCACTTTTTGTCAACTGTAGTACCCTTTCTCTACGATGAACGCCCGTCTTTTTGCCCTTCTCCCCTTTCCTGGACGTCCCGAAACCGGTCGCTCCGCCGCTCGACCGGTTATTTCCCGCTTTCTTGGCGTCAGCCCTGAGGAGGTCGTTTTCGGGGAACATGAAGGCGGCGAACCATACCTCGTAAATCAGCCTGAAACGCGCATTGGTCTTTCGCATTCCGGACCGCTCCTGCTCGCTTATGCCGGGCCCGAGCCGATCGGTGTGGATATCGAGAGGATAAAACCCCGCAAGAACCTCGACTATCTCTTGGCTGAGCTGTTTCCGGAAACGAAACGCGATGAACGCCTCGCTGAGGACGATTGGTTACGAACCTTTTACGCGCTGTGGACGGGACGGGAGGCGCGGCTTAAAAGAGCGGGTTTATCCGCGTGGGATTGGGCTTCGGCCGCGGGTCGCTCGACCCAGGAAGTCCCGGTTCGGCATTGGGAAATATCCGGCCCAGAGGGTGACTATCTGGCCTGCGCCGCCGCGGACGCTACCGTTCTCCATGCACTGCGCCTGGCCCTGCCGCCGGGTTATCGCGCGCAACCAAGAAAATACGGTCTCTGACGTCCTGCGTCATCTCGCGGGCGGAAATCCAGATCGGCTTTCCTTCATAAGCTGCGGGTTCGAGGGGCTCGTGCAGAGACAAGTCGTACACGTACCGCCCTTTACGGTTAATGCGATAGAACGGGTCTCCTTTTTGAAGCCCGCGCATGTCGCTCTGCTCGATATGCACTGGAAGGATAGGGTGTCCCGTGCCCAGGGCGATCCGCGCGCTCCCCTTCCATATCTTAAGCTCGCGGTCGGGACGGGTTCGCGATCCCTCGGGGAAAATCACCAGGCAACAACCCTCGTCGAGGGAACGCCCGCACGCGTCGAGGATCTCCTGAAAGTCAAGGGAGTTCGGGATAAAGAGTCGGGACACGACGTGACGCACCACCGGGATGGTGAAAAGTTTGGCGTTGACGATGCAATCCCCATTCGGTATCAGGGAGAGCAGGACGGTGATATCGAGCAGGGATGGATGATTGGCGACGACGACCGTCGAGGTCAAGGTCTTGAGCTTCGCCCGGTCCTCGCGCGATATCCGAATCGTCGTTAAGCCCATCGACCACATGAACAAATGGAAAAGGCGGAAGGTTGCCGACGTCGAATGGCGCAGAGCCCGTCGCGCGCGCTGCGCCGGATGCACGAAGAGGCAAATCGTCGGGTAGACGGCAGTGACGAGCACGAGAGCCCCCACCACGAAAAGAAAATAGCTCAGGCTCTTCCCGAAGGTAAACCAAACGAACCGTATCGGTTTCAGCATCCGGGCACCCCCGCGGGGACAAGCACGGAACGCAGAAAGCGCAGGGGCTCAGGGACCGACGGGCCTTCGTCGCCGACGCAGGAGGTCGGGGCAAGGGCCCACGGATCGGCCGGGTTCAGGCATATGGCGCCGGGAACAGAAACGGAGGAAAGGACAAGGGCGAGCGCGAAAGGAATATTAGGTCCAACCTGAAGGGATACATAGTCCGCCGGAAGCAGTTCGTCGGCCACGATGAGAAGTCGCTCGCGTTCGGCGCCCGAGGCGACCGCGGCGGAAGCCTCGACGATGGCGGGCACAAGACAATCAGGTCCCGGATAGCACGCTGTATAGCCTTCTACGATTCCCTCGGCGATGGAAAGGGCCGCAACGGGGGTATTAAAGACCGAAAGACTGAAGTTCGCGGGGGAGACCTCCCCCTCCGCGATAAGCCGATTCGATATTTTGTATTGTTGCCCAACCTCACCGTACACCGAGGCGAAACTAATGCCCATCTTCCCGCGCCCGGCGAGAGCCCGATGCCCCACCTCGATCGTCATCCGGGTAAGCTGGCTCAATCTCCGCTTAAAGAGCGGATCGACGTACGCCAGGGCCGGGGCGTCGGCCGATTGGGACAGCGCCCCCCCGCCGCGGCACCAGTCGGCCCACGCCGCGGGGGTATCAAGGCCCGGCGCCCAGGCGCTCCAGCCGACGACGAATACGTCCATAGCCTAACGCTTTTTCTGGAAGCGAAGCAGTGAGTACGCGTTGGCGCCCAGGTTGTGATGCGCCTCGCGCAGCTCGAGTCCCCCGAGCGAGACCGCTTCCACGAGTTCCTGGCAGCGGTACATCTTGCTGTTCCCGTTTGCCATGCAGGTAAAATACAGGGAAGTCGCCTGCAAGGAGTAGGACGCCGCCTCGAACCGCTGCTTATCCCAAAACGGCTCAAGGACGTAGACGTCGCAGTCGGCATCGACGGCGTCGGCTACCTTCCGCGAGATCGCGGTTACCTCCCCAAGGGAGAAGCAGTCGAGGAACTGACTCATCCAGACGGCGTTAGCTCCCTTCGGAAACGCGTCGGTCGAGAGGACGTTGCACGGTCGCGCGTCGACGCGACCGGAAAGGCCTTCCCGCGCGACGTTTTTCAGGGCCATCTCGACCTGCCCGGGCAAGTCGATGATCGTCACATTAACGTCGGGATCGTGTCGGCACGCCGAGATCGCCCATTTTGCCGTGTTGCCGCCTATGTCGAAAAGACGAGCGGGTTTCCGGGAAAAAACGATGGGCAGGGCTTCGGGAAAGGCGACGTCTGAATAGAAGTGGTCGAATCGAAACCAACTTTCCTGAACCTTTGGGGAAAGCTTGGAAAGGCCCTCGTAGATCGTGGGCCAAGACCCAAGAACCTTAAGCCCTTCCGGCTTTCCCTTCCGGATGGAGTCCTCCAAAAAGAAGGCCCCGTTATAGCAAACGTCGTTGGTGAAATCCATGTTCGCGCGGGTCATATCGTCCTCAAGGACGAAGAAACCGACCTTACCCAACACGAACCGGGGCTCTCCCTCGAGCGAGACGAGCTTCACGAGCTCCATGCCAAGCCCCATCTCGAGCAAAACGCCCGCGCCGTACTCGGAGACCCCGCACGAGCGGGCGACCTCCGAGACGACGAGACCCGACTCACCGGACTTTGACACGCAGTCCAGGATGCCCAAGTCCCGAAGGGCGCGGGCTGCCTGAAAGGCGATAGGCGCAAACGCTATTTTTTGCGCCTCGAATTTCGCGTCTACCGCACGGCGCGAGTCGGAAATGTAATACTGATGCATGCGATCCCTTTTCTTGCGTTACCGAAGATAGTTTGTGTAGATGTATTTATCGAGATTCGCGATCCAACGGGGATAATTCCGATGGATTATTTTCTTGTCAAGGTTGGCGTCAAGGCCTACGCTGTCGACGTACTCGATATAATATCCCTTACTATTATAGACGATGCGAATGTCGCAGGTAATGTTCGACTTTTGGAAGCGAGCGCGCAGCTCCCCTGCCTCGTCGGACATTAGGCGCCAGTGATATCGGGCTAACCCCATTCGCGCGACCTTTATGAATTTATCCTGGTCGATCGGCGTGGGCAGGTTCTGACCAATGTACTTTGGCTCAAAGTGAGTCGTCTGGGCGTAGAGGGCCGCAGAACCCGCCACGAAACCAAGACACAGGACAATTAGGACGAGAATCGCTCTTTTCATTTTTTCCTCCGGTAGAGTACTGTACTCATGGCATGCTTTTTCTGTCAAGGAATGCGTTTGCTCCTTGAGAAAAATATCTCAAAAAAGACGAATATTGGGTTTTTGTGCTATACTTCCTTTTAGTTAATGACACAAAAACCTGATCAGCAATGTAGCTTTTGATAAAATATTGGAGACTATATGCGCCGTTTGACCTCCCCAATCCGCCATGTCTATCGGATCGCCGTTTTGTCGGGCATAGCCCTTCTGTTCCTATCCTGCTCCCCCCGGAAAGAGGCCGAAAAAGCCTCCCTTTCCCCCGACGCCCAATCGCCGGCGACAGCAGAATCCCAACCCACCACGTCGACTCGCGTAGCCCGCGGCCCGGAAACCGGAACAAAGGCTCGCGTCGTCTTTATTGATGGAACACTTACCATCACGCGAAACAACACCCCTATAGCGGCCGAAATCGGCACCGAGCTTCTGGATGGCGACCAGATCGCGACCGGCGATGACGGACAGGCCGAAATCGAAATCATTGGGATCGCGACCTTGAAACTCGAGTATCGGACAACCCTTGTGCTTGACGGCACTGTCCTTGCCCAACGGCGCGGCGCCGTGTCCCTCGCCACCGGATCGGTGCTCGCCAAAGTCAAAAAACTCGCGAACGCGGACGATTTCGTCATCCGCAGCGGCGCGATCGTCTGCGGCGTACGGGGAACGGTTTTTCGGGTAACACGTGCTACATCGGGCAACACGAACCTTGAGGTGCTTGAGGGGACTGTTTCTCTCTTCCCGGACGGCCTCATCACGAGCGGGTTGCACCCGGCCGCCGAGTTAGTCGGTCTTCCGTTGGCAAGCGAAAAGCCTCAAACGACGGACGGGGGGGACGCGCCCGCCGCGTCCACGCCGATCATTACCGAGGCCCCGATCGAGCTTGCGGCGCTTCCGTCGTTCTCCGCAGGCCAGTCGGTCGAGGTTCCCGCGAACGCCTTCGACGGAACCGCATCGTCAATAAAAAAATCCGCCGCGGCCGTCCGCGACGCCTCGGGGGCGGGCAAAGATATACCCGATACCTCCCGGTTGATGAAGCAAATCCGCGCGGCGGTCCCGGCGGAAAAACCACTTTCAAAGGCTACGGAACGGGCGCTTGAGACTAGTTCCGTGAGCCCTGCGCCGACGGAAAAGACCCCCGACGGAAGCGCGCCGAACGTCGCGACGCCCGACGGGGTGCGTGCCGCGCCAAAAACGGAACGACAGGCCTCCAGCGAGTATGTCGTGAACCGCGTGCAGACGGTGCGCCCCGCGCGCACGGCCGCCGTGGGCACGTATTGGCCCCGCCCCGAACCCTACAGCCGCCAGCATACAACTAAAGAAGTCGCTAAAGCGATGAGCGACGAAAACACTATCGTCTTCCTCAACGAAAAAGACGCCAACAAGCCTTCATGGTCGTTCAAAGAGGGTCGCGTCGTCGTCTCCGTGCAAGAGCGGGCAAAGAAGGATTGGTCCCTCGTCGTCGAGCGACGCGAGCGCGTCAAGCTCGAGGAAGGAGGCCTCTACGCCATCGAGTTCACCGCGTGGGCGGAGGAAGCAGGCTTCGGCCTCAACGTATCGATCAACGAAGGGGGTACGGACCGCGATAAGGATGGCGATACCCATACCGTGTTCAACACGTATCAACTCATCAAGTTGCTTACCGAGCCGCATCGCTTCCGCGTCCTATACCACCATTCGCGGCCCGATACGACAAACGCAGCGTTGAACGCTTCCTTCGGTATTACGAAAGGAAAGGCGACGATACAAGACCTGACGATCACGAAACTACAGGAAACGCTCCCCACCGAACAGGTATCTTACCGCAAACAACTGCCGAACGGGGACTTCTCGTATGGGTTCCTGTATTGGTCAGTGTTGGCCGAGCCCCCGAACGACCCTTGGGCCGTCTCGGCGCTTAACGGAGCGGCGTTCTATAAAGCCACGCGGACGCTTAAGGAACCCTGGCACCTACAGCTCGGAAACTACGTTAGTCTCGAGCGAGGAAAGCGCTACGTCCTATCGTTCGACGCCCAGCTCGTCGGCGACGGTATCCTCGGGGTCGACTTCGTCGAGGACAACAGGGACGTCGACGGCGACGGGAATTTCTATAGTATCGTCGCGCCAAACATGAAAATAAAGCTAGAGCCCGGCGATTGGCAGAGATACACCGTCGAATTCGAGGCAGCGGCGACTGACCCCCGTGCGCGCATCAACATCAACCTTGGTGGCTTGCGCGGATCGTTTACCATCGACAACGTCTCTCTCTCGCCCCTTTAAAAGCCTGCGTCGATGGAAACTCTCGTCAAGCTCGACCTAAACATTTTCTGCGCCGTTACCCTCGCCGTGCTTGGCGTTAATTACGCGACGAGGGAAGAGCGGCGATTCACGATCGTGCGCCTTTTCCTCGTGATGGTATGGACGAATCTCGCCTTATTGACGCTGGATAGCGCGTGCTGGGCGCTCGAGGGCAGGGGTGGCCACGCGGCGCGAGCGGCGAATTACTGGTTTAACCTCGCCTACTTCCTGATTCACCCGATTCCGCCGCTCGTGTATATACTTTATGGGGATTATCGAGCTCGCGGCGACTACCTCAGGCTCAGGACGATGATTCGCCGCCTTTGCGCGCTCTACGCGACGTTCGTCGCCCTAATCCTATACAACCTCAAGACGGGCTGGCTTTACTCGGTGGATTCGGCGAATCACTACTTCCGCGGGCCGTTTTATCCCATCTACATCGCGATCGCGTATTCCCTTATCGCGTATCTTTTCTTCTTCATTATGGTTAATCGCCACAAGATCGATCGCCGGGAATTCCTTCCCCTAATTCTCTTTCCCATCCCCCCGATGATCGGCGGTCTTTTGCAGCTCGTGTTTTTCGGCACCACGTTTCTGTGGCCAGGCATGACCCTCTCGCTCCTCGTGGTCTACCTGCACGTGCAAAACCTGCACCTAAACAAGGACGCGCTTACCGGCGTCTATACCCGCCGGTTTCTCGACGACTATCTTGAGGAACGGCTACGCAACCAATCCCCCGATGAGCGCTTCTCGGGAATCTTGGTCGACATCGACGATTTTCATCAGCTTAACCGCACCTTTGGGCACGTCGAGGGGGATCGCGCCCTTCAGGCGCTGACCGCATCGCTCCGCCAATCGATTCGCGGCGGGGATTTCCTTGCGCGTTTCGAGGGGGATGAATTCGCGATCATCGTGGGCACCGACGACCAAACGGTCATAGGCGCGGTGGAAGCGCGGATCATCGAGGGCGTGGAAAGATTAAACGCGTCGGGGAAGCTGCGAGGGAAACTTACCGTTTCGCTCGGCTCGACCGTCTTCGCCCCGGGGCACGACGGGGCGATCGACCAGTTCATCAAGAGCCTTGCGGAAGCCCTGTATTCGGCGAAGCTGAAAAAAAGGCGATCGCGAATACAGACGCCTGCGGATTAGGCGCGGCCCGCCCGCAGACCTGCCGCGTCGACGACCCTGACCCGGCCTCGCGACAGCGTGACCAAGCCGGCTTTCTCGAAATACTTCAGCATTCGGCTCACGACCTCGCGCGCGGTGCCCAGCTCCGCGGCGATCTCCTCGTGCGTCGCGTAGACCAACTCGCTTGGCCGGGAAAGAAGATACTCCGCGAGCCGTCGGTCGATTCCCCGAAAGACGACTTGGTCGACGACCCACATCACGTCAGAGAGGCGCGCGGTCATCGTTGAAAGCATCAGGCGCTGCACCGCGGCGTTCCTTTCGTGTATCCGGGCGAACGCGTCGTTCGATATGGTAACGACCCTCGTGTCGGTCTCCGCGGAAACGAGGGCCTTGAGCGGCATGGAACCAAGGAGGCAGGAGACGGACAGTGGACAGAGATCGCCGTCCCGAAGTCGGTACAAGGTAATCTCGCGTCCCTCGTCCGACACCATATACACCCGCACGACGCCGGAAACGATCCACAGAATGCCCTTGCACGACGTCGAATCGAAAAGGATGGTTCCCGCCGTAACGTCGAAGGCCGTAGCGTGACTTGAGACCAAGGATCGTTCTTCGTCAGTCAGCAACGAGTCGAGGGGAGGGATCGTGATTGTTTCGTGAGTTTCGCGCTTCATGCGGTTGGCAGCGACGGGATCCTATCAGGGCTCCGTGATATCGCTTTTATTCGGGAGCACGAAGGCGCAGATCAGGTAGATCAGGATGCCCATTCCATACGCGAGTGAAAACACCGCCCACAGAATGCGCACGAGAACGACGTCTACGTTGAAGTATTCCGCGAACCCCCCGCACACGCCAAAAATCTTGCGCCCATCCTCAATCTTGTAGAGTCGCCTGCTCATCGCGCCCTCCTTATTATACGTTGTATAATATTGATTGTCACATATTATTGGCACCACGTCAAGTCAACGAGGGATAATGGCTAAGCTATATGATCGCCCGTCCGAATCGCGCCATCGCCGAGCTATGAATACCCCGCGAAGGGTTCCCTCGTACACGGCCGCGTTGCCTTCCCGGCGGGGTGATAGAACTTCTTCGGCGATCGCGCCGATCGCGGCTGTATCCGCGTTTTGAAAGGCGTCGGCGGGTACCCCGATTTGGGAAACGGTACCGACGGCCGAGCGAAATCGGGAGCCCTTCGGGGGATCGTCGACCCAGCGCGGTCGGCCAGAACCGCCCGAAGGCAGGGTCGCCGCGAGGCGGGGCGAGCCGGAAACACGTACCAGGGCTCGCGTCCCGGTCCCGTCCGATTCAACACGCAAAACGGTCATCCGATCGAGAAGGGCGATCGCGTTGCCTTGTTCATATGACAACTCGGTCGTTTTTTTCTCATAGGTTTCGCCGGCCACGGTCTCAGGCCGTGAGACGTGGCGAACGCGAACACCCTCGCGCATAGCAACTTGGCGGGCGACACGAAGGAGACAATCGGAAAGCTCTTTTTCTGGTGTTTGCCGCGGCGGAGACTCGGCGTAGTATACGTCGTCGGCGTGGCCTTCGGAAGAAAGGAAAAGGGCGCCCCCCCCGGTGGATTCGCATCCGCCGAGGAGGATCGCTATCGCCGATAGGATCAGGAATAACCGTCGCGATCGGCTTTTCATGCTCGCTTACTGCTTGGCGGGAACCCCGCCCGAGGTTTCTTTCTCGAGGAAGGAAAGGGCTTCCTTCGCCTTGAACTCGGCGAAAGCGGCGGCCTCGTTTCGCTGGAAGGCCTGCACGGTGTCCTCGAAGCCCTTGTTCACGTTCGCGCGCGGGAAGGAACACAGCACGTAGACGGCCCCATCCGCGTCGACCCAGAGGTCGTCTCGCTCGACGCCGACGAGGGTTTGGTCGGCGACCTGCTTGGAGATGCTCTCCATGTAGTCGAGAACCTGCTTATTAGTGCCGGAACCGGACTCGTTGGTGTAGTTCGTAAGGGCGTTCTTGACGCTCGTGCCGACCCATCGCGCGATTTGGTCCTTCGCGTCGGCCTCGGCGCGCAGAATCGAATTCTGCTTGGTCGTCATGCTACCGTACCCGATCGCGAAGAAGGTGTCGGGGCTCTTCGGGGGCTTGTTGACCCACGCGGGCTGGGGGACGCCTTCCTTACCGATTATGGGGCTCCCAACCGGCGTGGTCGCGGCGGGTTCGGTCTTCTGCGGCTCGGGGTCGGACTTACAGGACATAAGGGAGACGATCGCCAGGACCGCCAGGATCGCGCTTGCTTTCTTGAACATTTGTTCCTCCTATGCATGTTATATCCCGCGCGCCGGATTGGGGCCATGCCCTACCCGGCGGCGAAAAAACCAATATTCGGGGCGCGTTGCGTCGCGGCGACGAACGCGCCCTTCAAGTGTAACACACCGCCGATCAAACAACCAGGTCGCCCTATGCGCCCGATCCGGCGGCTCCCTCCTCGATAACGCGGCGTTGAAGCCGCTCGACGTCATAGAGCATGGCCGGCGGAACGCCATACGCGGCCTCAAGGGCTTCCGAGGTCAGCACCTCGTCGACGGATCCCAGGTCTATGCGGCGATCCGGATAAAACAGCATCACGGTATCCGCGTACTTCCGCGTCAGGGCAAGCTCGTGTAGGGACACCATAATTGAAACACCCGAAGAGCGAAAAACGTCACGGAAAAATTCAAGCGCTCGTTCTTTTTGCCTGTTCTCCATCGCGAACACGGGCTCGTCCATCATGATCGCGCGTGACCCATATAGGGCCGCGAAGCCCAGAAGAACCCGTTGGCTTTCGCCCTTCGAAAGGGCATCGAGCCTTCGATCGCGAAGGCCTTCGAGCTCGAAGGCGGCGACGACATCCCGCATAAAGCCCTCGTCTTTACGAACATGCCCACCGCGCCCATACACGATATCGAGAAGAGCAGCAACGCGCGCCCCATCCTCGGCGGGCTCAAGCTCCATATTTTGATAAATAAAGGAACACAGAAGGTTTCGCCTATGCGCGACCTCGGGGTTTAGGCCGGTACCCGGTAATCCACCAATCGCGCCCCCGGCCAGCGTGCGGGTATCCTCCCCAAGAAGGGAAACGGTTCCCCGCGTGGGAAGCACGCGAGAACCGGCAAGCAGGAGAAAGGTCGATTTCCCGGCTCCGTTTGGCCCAACGAGGCTAATGAATCCCGTCGGGATATCGGCCGTAAATCCGTCGAACACGGGCGGGGACGGATTCCCGTCGGCAAGTGCATAGGGCGCGCCGGTTTCCGGATCAAGCCAGCTAAACGAAACGTCATGGAAAGACGCCAAAACAGATGAATTCGTCATGGTTCCGGATTATACCATATTCGTTCCCTCGGTTTTTTTATCTTTCGCTCCGAAAAGAACTTTCGTTCGCCTACGAATAGGCTACACTTACAGGAGATATGCCTTTTGGCAAAGGAGTCTCGTTATGAATGAGAAATTTCGCTCAACGTTAACTGGATCCGATTGGTGGAAGCCCTTTCTCGTGGCCTATGTATTGTTCCTCGCGGTATTAATTCCTTTCGAGTACGTCACCTTATCCGCGAAGGCTAATCCAGATCCCTCGGCCGCGGCGGGAATTCTCGGCTTTTTCGTCCTCTATTTCCTGGGACTAACGGCGCTATATAGCGTTTTTGGCGTTATCCTGTTCCGCGCGTTTCTTTCGCATGTGTCTTTAAAGGATAAACCCTTCGCGTTTACCGGGACGATTGGATCTTTTCTCCGAATCAATTTTGTCGGCTTATTCCTTTCAATCATCACCATTGGGTTTTACATTCCCCGCTACATGAAACGCGTAGCGGATTTTTTCGTAAACAATGTCGAATACGACGGAACCAAAGCGAATTTCCTTGGGAAAACGGGCAAGATGTTCAAGTATTATATCCTTGGCCTGTTCCTCCCTATTTTGGCGCTGATCGTTGGTGGCGGCGTATATATGGCTACTAAAATGCTACAATCAGGGGCAACCCCTGTCGGTGGAAATTCCTCCCTATTTGCCGGGTTCGCGGCCAATATCGTGATCTTAGTGATGATTCTGCCATTCACCTACTATACCTACAAATGGATGGTACATATCGCGTGGAAGGAAACGAGGATCGCCTGGGATACCCGTTTTTGGCCCTCGATTGGCTATGTACTCGGGCAAATTCTTCTTTGCTGCGTCACGCTCTGTATCTATTTCCCTGCGGCCAGCGTGAAGATATGGCGTTACTTCACGACTCGCACCGTTTTGTACGTCGAAAACCGTGAAACGGGGCGACTTTCCTTCGAGGGCGCGACGGGTGCCGGGTTTAAGCTGATTTGGATACAGGTTCTTCTTTGCCTTATAACCTTGGGAATATACCTTCCCTGGGGATACGCAAAAATCCTTGCGTTCTTTATCAATAATACGGGCGTAAAGACGACGGCATAACCGCCGCCCGTCACGACGGCTCCCTACGCCGGGAGCCGTTTTTTTATTCATAAATGAAATCCCCGTCGCCGTTGGCGGGGTTGCCCTGGCCTTTCGGCCCTTGAAAAAGAAGCCCTAACCGAGTATTTTATTGAACGGATAAGTATTTATTTACTTATTGTATCATCCACTCTAATCTTTTTTTATAAGGACGGAGATATGTCTGAGAAAAAACTCGTGATGATCGACGGAAACACCGCCGCCGGTCACGTCGCCCACGCCCTCAGCGAGGTCATCGGTATTTACCCGATCACCCCCTCGAGCCCGATGGGCGAAGTCGCCGACGAATACTCGGCTAAGGGAAAGAAGAACATTTGGGGAACGGTCCCCGAAGTCGTCGAGCTCCAGTCCGAAGGCGGCGCCGCGGGAGCGGTTCATGGAGCCCTGACCACCGGAGCCCTTTCGTCGACCTTCACCGCGTCGCAGGGTCTTCTCCTGATGATCCCGAACATGTACAAGATCGCGGGTGAGCTGACCAGCACGGTGTTTCACATTGCCGCGCGCTCGCTTGCGGCGCAGGCGCTGTCGATCTTCGGCGACCACAGCGATGTGATG
>JAKPSR010000411.1 GCA_029571425.1 Spirochaetota bacterium
CAGGCCACGAGACGATCGTCCCGATGATCTGGTCGACCGACTGCTCCTGGATCTCCTTGCCGCACTGCGGGCAGTGCGGATGGCCGATGCGGGCGTAGAGGAGGCGGTAATAGTCGTATATCTCGGTTACCGTCCCGACGGTGGAGCGCGGGTTTCGGTGCGTCGTCTTTTGCTCGATCGATATCGCCGGGGACAGACCCTCGATGTAGTCGATGTCCGGCTTGTCCATCCTGCCGAGGAACATCCGCGCGTAGGACGACAGCGACTCGACGTAGCGGCGTTGCCCCTCCGCGAAGATAGTGTCGAAGGCGAGCGAGCTCTTCCCCGACCCCGAAAGCCCCGAGATAACGATTAATTTGTCGCGGGGAAGCTCGACGTCTATGTTCTTAAGGTTGTGCTCGCGCGCCCCTTTTACGATCAGTTTGTTCAGCCCGTGAACCGGCTGTGGTGCGGCCTGCTTCTTCATTGTAGGGATATCATACCGGGTGTCGCGGGGAGCGGTCAAGGAAGCGGACTGCGCATCTTGGGGCGTCCCGAAGCGCAAAGAACGCCAAAAAAAGGCCCGCCGAGGCGGGCCAATTGAGCAAGAAATTCGCGACTCTTCGCGATTCAACTAGAATTCCTCGATCTCCTCGGTCTCATCGAACAACTCGATGCCGAAGGCCTCCATGAACTCATCGAGGGTATCGAAACTCTCCGCGTACACCTGGTTTCCGGCGTCGTTGTAGACGGTCACCGTGACGTTCATCGTGTCGGGGGCGAATGGGTCAGTGAGTTCTTCCGATTCCATCCAGGACTCGTCGTCCAAGTACTCAAGGGGCGTGTCGACGGAAAGGGAGATCACGATGCGTCCCGCGTAGACGCCGTCGTTATAGGTCATACCGAGCGAGGCATTCGCCGCATACGAGAAGGCGATATTGCTCGGCACGCGGACGCCCTCGGTGACCGTGCTTCCGCAAGAAGCGGAGGCGGCGAAATTCGCGCGGATGGCGCAGGCTTTAATGGGAGAATCGGCCGGGATTTGGGCCGGATTGCTATCGGCGTCAATCGAGGCCGAGACGGCGAACGCCCCGCTCTTGAAGTTCGACGGCATGAACTCCGACTCGGCGTCGCTCAGGGCGTTCCCGTCGGTCGTGTCGACGGCGCCTCGAATGGAAACGGCAACCGAGTTGATGTCGAACCCGTCGATCGCGACGTCGGTCCCGCTGTACGACTCGTTGATCGAGCGATTTTGCGGGAAGGACTCAAAGGCGGCCATCACCCCGTCCATGAATGCGTCGTAGCTCGCGTAGTTCGCCGCGCGCAGCACGGGCGACACTCCCCCTTCCTCTCCCCCGACGAGCTCGCCGAGGAGTTCGGAATCCTCGAGATCCTGCAGGACCGCTCGAAGGGTGGTTCCGTCCGTGATGTTCGCGGTACGGCCGGTGGTCGGAAGCTCCGAAAGGACAACCGCCCGCGCCGGCTGGACGCTCGCGTCGGCGACGGGGATGTCGTCTACGAGGGAATCGTTCCCTCCCCCGCCTCCTGAGGAACAGGAGATCAGAACCAGCAGGGTCACTGCCGCAAAAAAGGAAATTGCTTTTTTCATGCAATACTCCTTACGTTGGATATAAAGGGTACAACACCCACGGCATGAAATAATGACACCATCGGAACTGGAATTCGGTATGGGCGCTGACGGGATCGAACCGCCGACATTTTGGGTGTAAACCAAACGCTCTGCCAGCTGAGCTAAGCGCCCGATGCCCTACTGTACGCGAGAGAACGGGGGCAAGTCAAGCGGAAAAGACCCTCCGCTCAACGGGGCGTTAATCGTCATCCTCTATGGTCACCCGACCGAGAAATTTCGCCTCGCTATATAGGCGACGATAGTTCTCGTCCATGCCGATAGTGACGACGAAGGCGTTGACGTACCGCTTCGTGGCGTCAGTGGGCGTATTGTAGTCCACGTCGATGTCGCCCTCCTGTATCTCGTCGAAGTCGAATAAATTATCCTCATCGGGACTTAAACCTGTAGAACGAAATGGAACACCCCAGCCCGGATCGATGCCGGCAATAAGAAAACCGGCAACAAACTA
>JAKPSR010000424.1 GCA_029571425.1 Spirochaetota bacterium
CCTTTGTTTTCAAAGACCTTCGCCTGCTTCGCGGTTCCCCGCTTCGCAGTGCACCCACCCCCCAATATCACGGAGGCGAGTGAATCGACTGTATCACAGCTTCTTTGATTTGGTCAAGCGGTTTCGAACTTTTTTTGCTCGATTCCGTTCGATTCCCTTTCGCGGGTTACCGCGTCTCGTCCCGCCGTTTGGCGAGCGTCACCGGGGTGAGGGCGTCGTGCTTTCTTGGGATACGAACCGTAGTCGCTGGCGTTTCCGTCCGCGAGAAGACCGTAAGCACTATCAAAGAAGCGCGTCGTTTTCGTTTGAAAGCGGCGCGACGTTGGTATATGTACCATGCGGCGGCCGAATTGGTCAATACCTCCAGGATAAAATTCGCACGAAAATACGTTTATTTCGTCGCGGAACCCGAAGGGGCGTCGTTGCAAGAAGCCGCGGCTCTTTGTCTCTCAAGCTCGCCGATACGCTCGCGCAGACCCGATACGACGAGATCCGAACCTTCAGCCCTACCCTCAGCCTCAATCAAGGCATGGGCGCGCCGACCAAGTTCGGCATACAAGGCGTCGAGGCGCCGGCCGACGCGAGCGGCGTCGATGCGCTCCGCGGCCTCGGTACCCGCCTCGCTCACCTTCGCGCCGAGGGTTCCGATCCCGCGAAGAAGAAGGTCGATGCCCCGATACGCGTAATCCTGAAAGCTATCCTTATCCGTTGCCATCGTTCCCCTCCTACTTTTTCTTGATACCCAGAATGGTTAGGTCGTCGTACTGCGCGTCCTCGCGGACATGGGTGTAATAGAGGTACTCCGGATACTCCGGGTGATCCTTCCGGTTCGCGCAATAGAGCGGATACTGGCGGAAGTGCCGATTGAGGAAAAGATCCACCTTCCGGTCAACCTGGACGCGATCGAACTCCCCCGCCGCGGGATCGCGATACATCCGGAACACCTTCTCGACGGACACCAAGGCGAGGATCGCTTCCTCAATGGTGCCCTGGCACGTCGAGAAGTCGAAATGGAAGTCCTCGCCCTCGATCGGGTTATGCCACTTAACGAGCTTATAGGACGAGCGCGCGAAGACCGCCTCGATGATGGCATTGACCCGCTCGAGCCCGAGCTCCTCGTTGTCCTGGCCGACGGTATGGGTCTCGTGCGGACTTTCGCGCTCGAGGCCCGGCTCCGCGCACTCGATGGGGCGCAGCGAGGCATCGCGGAACGTTCGCTTCGCTTCCTCGATGCCGTCGGTGTAGAGGAAGAGAACGTCGCCCGGGTTCAGTCGACGGGTGACGACCTGGAAGCCACCTTTCATCTCCACCATGAACGAGGGGAACACCCCGGCGGCCGATATCTCGGGCAGGGCGACGACGCGCATCTTCCGCGTCGCGGCCTCGTAGACGTGGATCAGGTTGTCGCCCGCGTTGCAGAAGTGGACGTCGCCCGAGACGGAATCGAAGATGCACAGGGTGAAGGCGGCGAACCGCCCCTTGAAGCCGCGCGACTCGATGAGGTCATTGATGCGCGAGACGATGTAGTCGATCTTGAACCCGTTCTTCTCGTATTTCCAATCCTTGAAATAGTCGAGGAACAGGGTCGCGACCTCGACCATGATCAAGGCCGCGGGAACGCCCTTGCCGGCGACGTCGCACTTGATGACGGCGTAGTGGCGATTATCGAGCTTGACGTAGTCAAAGTAGTCGCCGGAGACGCCCTTCGCGCCCTCATAGTACCCGAAGAACTCGGCGTTCTCCTCGGAACTGCTGCCGCAGGTGAGTTTTCGCCCCGCGGAGTCGGTCTCGAGGGGGATGAACATCTTCTGGACTTCCTTACCGACGATAAGGTCCTTTGAGGCCGCGGCGGCGCGGACGAGGCCGCGCGTCATGTCGTTGATCGTCTCGCCAAGGAGGCCGATCTCGTCGCGCGAGCGAAGGACGATGTCCTTCCCGTCGAGCTCCTCCTTGTCCTCGGTGTCGCGGATCATGGCGACGTGCGAGGCGAGCTTGCGGATCGGCGAGATGATGATCGACGCGAGGGCGAGGGCGCCGAGAACGCCGATCAGGACGGCGAACAGGGCGATGTACGCGGTGGTCCTGACGATGGCCGCCCGGTCGGCGCGCACCGACCGAAGGAGGTCGACGGTGGATATCCCGACGCGGACGGTGCCGCGAACGTACGCGTTTTCCGATCCCTGCCGGAACAGGACCGGCTTGAAGAAGACGTACTCCGTCTGGTCGCGCGAGAGGCGCTCGGGATCGTATCGGGGTGACGAGCCTATGCCCTTGGTCGCGAGCTCGGAGAGGGCCGCGTTCAGCTTCTCCTCGAGTTGGCGCGATATCGTCTGTATCTCCTCGCGCCGACGGACGGACTCAGGGTCGGTCTTGAGCGCGAGCTTCCTTCCTTCCTGGGTCAGCTCGGCGATTCCCTCCGAGAGATCCCCTACCCGCTCGACGGCCTCGCGGTCG
>JAKPSR010000001.1 GCA_029571425.1 Spirochaetota bacterium
CGTCGATGACGAGTTCTTCCTCGGAAAAAAGCCCGGCGGCCGCTGGCTTCGGGGAAGGACTCGGCGCGACCGGAATCTCTTGATCGGGCGGGGATACCGCCCTCTCGCGTCCCGCGAGGCCGGCCAAGATATCCTCCGCCCGGGAAAGGACCTGCTCGGGCACGCCGGCAAGGCGAGCCACGTGGATGCCGTACGAGTTATCCGAGGCGCCGGGGCGGACCCGCTTTAGGAAAACGACCGTCCCGTCGCGCTCGAGCACGTCAAGGCACCAATCGCCCATCCTCGGGTGCCGAAGGCGTGAAAGCTCGTGGTAGTGGGTCGCGAAAAGCGTCTTCGAGCCGATGGAATCGAGCAGGAACTCGGTGACCGCCTGGGCGATCGAAAGGCCGTCCTCGGTCGAGGTACCGCGGCCAACCTCGTCCATTATGACCAGGCTATCGCGCGTCGCCGCCCGCAGGATGTGCGCGGTCTCCGTCATCTCCACGAGGAAGGTCGACTCGCCGCGCGCTAGGTTATCCGATGCCCCGACGCGGCAGAATACCCGGTCGACGGGGGTGATTCGGGCGCGCGACGCGGGGACGAACGACCCGATCTGCGCCATGACGACGATAAGCGCCGTCTGGCGGAGGAAGGTGCTTTTCCCCGCCATGTTCGGGCCGGTTATCAGTGCGAACGACGGCGTCGCCGAGTCGGGCGCCGACGAAAGGGCGATCCCGTTCGGGACGAATTCCCCCGACGGCAGGTGTCGCTCGACGACGGGGTGCCTCCCCTCCTCTATCTCGAGAACGCCGTCCTCGGCGAACTCGGGTCTGGTCCACGCCCTCGCGGTCGCGCACCAGGCGAAGGACTGGAGAACGTCGACGCGCGACACCGCGCGCGCGAGCGCGAGAAGCGCCGACGCGGACGCGCGAACCTTGTCCCGTACGGCGACGAACTCGCGCCGCTCGCACTCGACGATCCTGGCGTCGACGTCGTTCAGCTCGGTCTCGAGCTCGGCAAGCCGCTCGGTGGTATAGCGGTCGCCGTTGGATAGGGAACGTCGTTTAATGAAATGCGCGGGGACTGACGAGATGTTTCCCTTCGTCACCTCGAGATAATACCCGATCATCCGGTTGTACCGAACGCGAAGGTTCTGTATTCCCGTCCTCGCGCGTTCCTCCTCGAGATAGGCCTCGAGAACGGCGCTTGAGTTGTCGCGGAGGGACTTGAGCTCGTCGAGCTCGGCGGACCATCCCTCCTTAATCATCCCGCCCTCGGCTAGGACGATCGGGCTATCCTCCCTAATCGAGCGCTCGACGAGATCGCGCACCGAGCGGGCGGCCTCAAGGGCGGATCCGTCGACCGATAGGCCAGGCAGGCCCGCGCCAGCGAGAATGGACTCGACCTCGAGGGCTCCCGTTAGGCTCTGCCTGAGGGCGACGAGGTCCTTGCCGTGGGCGCGCTCCATCGAAACCCGCGCGGTCAGCCTCTCCACGTCGAGCACGGTCGAAAGCCTCTCGCG
>JAKPSR010000009.1 GCA_029571425.1 Spirochaetota bacterium
GGAGGCGATGGACCTCCTCCGGATCCAGCTCAACTACCAACTGATGACGCAAATCCAAGGCTTCGAGTTCGCCCAGGCGAATTCGGTCCTCAAATAGGAAAGGGGTGATCCATGGGCCTGTTTACCAGCATTAACATAGCCGCCACCGGGATGAGCGCCGAGCGCCTCCGGTCGGACGTGATCTCGGACAACATCGCGAACGCCTCGACCACCCGTACCCAGGACGGCGGCCCGTTTAAGCGGAGCCGGGTCGTCCTTGGCCAGCGGAACTCGGGCGTCGACTGGCGCACTCCCTTCGTCCCCGGCGAGCGCGACCGCGGCCCGGGAACCGGGGTCAAGGTCGTCGGCGTCGAGAAAGACAACGCCGAGGCCCGCCTCGTCTACGACCCGACCCACCCCGACGCGATCAAGTCGGGCCCGAAGGCCGGGTACGTCGAGTACCCCAACGTCAATATCGTGACCGAGATGGTCGACCTCATATCCGCCTCGAGATCCTACGAGGCCAATTCATCCGTAATCCAGGGCTCCAAGGAAATGTTCATGCGTGCCCTCGAGATCGGGAGGTAAGCTAAATGACGATTAGCCCGGTTACCGTAGATAACTTCAGGTCCCGCATAGTGTCGAGCGACGAGATGATCGACAACGCCGTCCGCCCCGAGACCGCGAGCTTCGAGCAGACCCTGCTCTCGGCCTTCGACAAGATGAACTCGAAGCAGCAGGCGGCGGACTCGCTCGCGCAGAGAATGATCGTCGACCCGGAATCGGTCGACGTGCACGACGTCACGATCGCGATGGCCGAGGCGGGCCTTTCGCTCAAGATGGCCCAGTCGATCATCGACCGGATGATAAAAGGCTGGAACGAGATTACCACGACGCGATAAATGTGCTATACTATCGCGAGTACATGCTGCATAGGGCGATAGGTTCGTTCTGTAACGGGAGGGGAGCATGAACGAATGGCTGAAAAAGTTGTTTTCGCAGGTTACCGGGCTTTGGTCTAAGTGGACGCTGCCGCAAAAGCTGATCCTGGTCGGCGTCGTGCTCGCGGCCGTCGTCGGGGTCTTCGTCCTCGTGTCGGTTTCTTCCTCGCCCGCGATGACCCCGCTGATCGATACCCCGATCGCCGACGAGGACGCGCGCGAGAAGATCGTCCTCCGGCTTAACGAGGAAAACGTCCGAACCTCCGTCTCCCCGACGGGGGTCATCTCCGTCGCCGACGAGGCGACCGCGCGCCGGATGCGCGCCATACTGATCCGCGAGGACTTAATCCCGAAGAACGTCGATCCCTGGGCCCTCTTTGACATCGAGCGCTGGACGATCACCGATTTCGAGCGGAACGTCAACAAGCGCCGCGCGATCATCGAGGAAGTGCGCCAGCACATTAAGGCGCTCGACGATATCGACGACGCGAGCGTGGTCGTCAACATCCCGGAGAAAACCCTGTTCGCCGAGGACCAAAACCCGGTCTCGGCGAGCGTCGTCCTCTACCCGAAGCCGGGCAGCGACATCTCCTCCAACCGGAAGAAGGTCGAGGGCATCCAGAAAATACTGAAGTACGCGGTCGAGGGGCTCAAGGACGAGAACATCACGATAGCCGACTCGACCGGCGCCGTCCTCAACGACTTCGAGGGGATGCGCGAGTGGGACCGCCTCACGCGGATCGAGAAGGAGCAAAAGCTCATCGCCCAGCTCGAGGCCCAGTACCGGGCGAAGATCCTGGGGGCTTTGCAGGAAACCTACACGATTGACCGGGTCCGCGACCTCAACATCAAGATCGACATGGACATGTCCGAGAAGGCAGTCCAGCAGCGCGACTATCTTCCCACCGTCATTAAGCCGGATAACCCGGAAACCCCTTACGACGACTCCGAGGTCGTCCAGTCGATTACCCTCTCGTCCGAGACCTCGACCACCCGTTGGCAGGGCACCGGCTTCAACCCCGAGGGCCCCGCCGGCGTCGAGGGACAGACGGCCCCCGCCTATAAGGACATGTCCAACCTCTACGGGCTTTCGGAGCAGTCGATCGTCAAGAAGAACGAGCTCGTCGGCCAGCGCGAGACGAACCAGACGGTAAGCCCGTCGATCGGCCGACGGACGGTGTCCGTGAACGTCGACGGGAAATGGACGAAGAAGCGCGACGATAAGGGAAACTTCATCCTGAAGAACGGCTCCATCGAGCGCGAGTATCTCCCGATCCCGGAGGAAGAGCTTCAGGCGATGGTCAAGCAGGTTCAGGACGCCATTGGCTACGACCGCGCCCGCGGCGACTCAGTCAGCGTCCTCAATATCAAGTTTGACCGTACCCTCCAGTTCGAGAAGGAAGACTCCGCCTATCTCAAGAAGCTGCAGACCGAGCAGACGATCCTGTATTCACTGATCGCGGTCGCCGTCCTTCTCGTTTCGTTCATCCTCTACCGGATGATTACCCGCGAGCTCGAGCGCAGGCGCCGGCTCAAGGAGGAGGAACTCCTCCGCAAGCACCAGATGGAGCGCGAGAAGACCCTCTGGGAGGCGGAGCAGGCGGGTATGGAGGTATCCATGTCCGTCGAGGAGCGAAAGCGCCTCGAGCTCCAGGAAAACGCGATCAACATGGCCAAGGAGCATCCGGAGGACGTCGCCCTCCTGATCCGCACCTGGCTTATGGAGGAGTGACCCATGGCAGCGACCAACCCGTCGGCGCCCAAGGATAAGCCGGCATCCGGCTCGTCCTCCAAGAAGGCGAAGGACCTTAAGTCCCTCACCGGGCGGCAAAAGGCCGCCATCTTCCTCGTGTCCCTCGGCTCGGAGATATCCGCCGAGATATTCAAGCATCTTCGCGAGGACGAGATCGAGACCCTTACCTTCGAGATCGCCCGCCTTGAGACGGTCGAGTCCGAGATCAAGGACGCCATCCTGCAGGAGTTCCAGGACCTGATGATGGCCCAGAACTTCATCACGACCGGCGGCATCGACTACGCGCGTGAGCTCCTCGAGAAATCCGTCGGCAGCCAAAAGGCGATCGACATCATCAACCGGCTCACGAGTTCCCTCCAGGTCAGGCCGTTCGACTTTATCCGGCGCACCGATCCGGCGCACCTCCTTAACTTCATCCAGCAGGAGCACCCGCAGACGATCGCCCTGATCCTGGCGTACCTCGAGCCCGCGAAGGCGTCGATCATCCTGCAAAACCTCCCCGACGAAATCCAGAGCGAGGTCGCCCGCCGCATCGCGACGATGGACCGAACCTCGCCGGACGTCCTGCGCGAGGTCGAGCGCGTTCTCGAGAAGAAGCTGTCGACCCTTTCGAGCGAGGATTATACCGCCGCGGGCGGCGTCGAGAGCATCGTCGAGATCCTGAACCTCGTCGACCGCTCGTCCGAGAAGTCGATAATCGAGGCCCTCGAGGACGAGGACCCGGACCTCGCCGAGGAGATCAAGAAGCGGATGTTCGTCTTCGAGGACATCGTCATGCTCGACGACCGCGCCATCCAGAAGGTCCTCCGCGAGGTCGACACCCAGGAACTCGCGAAGGCCCTCAAGGCCGTCGACACCGAGGTGCAGGACAAGATATTCAGGAACATGTCGAAGCGCGCCGCGAGCATGCTCAAGGAAGACATGGAGTACATGGGCCCCGTCCGCCTCAAGGACGTCGAGGAAGCCCAGCAGAAGATCGTGTCGATTATCCGGCACCTCGAGGACACGGGCGAGATCGTCATCGCCCGCTCCGGCGAGGACGAGCTCGTCGTGTAGGCGGGGGTAGGGCATGGCAAAAACCGTTTTTAGGCCGAACGAGATCAAGAAGTCGGACGACCGCGTAGTCCTCGAGCTTCCCCGCAGGTTCATCGTGGAGGCGCCCGTCGAGGAAGTGGAGGAAGCCCCCGTATACGAGGGCCCGACCGTCGACGACATCAGGCGCGAGGCCGAGCGGTACCGCGCCGACTTCGAGCTCGAGAAAGAGGACATGGCCAACCAAGCCCGCGCTGAGGCCGAGCGGATCGTAAAGGACGCCGAGAAGGCCGCCTTCGACGAGGTAAAGCGCAAGACCGACCAGGCGCAGGTGATCCGCCAGGAGGCGGAGGACCGCGCTGCGGAGATAGTCGCCGAGGCGGAGCGCCGCGCGGCCGAGATCGTGTCCGATGCGAAGTCGAAGATGGACGAGCAGCTTAAGGACGGCTACGGCGACGGGTTCCGCAAGGGGCAGGAAGCCGGCTTTAAGGAAGGGAACCTCGAGGCACAGCGCCTTACCGACCGCCTGCACACCATCATCGAGCGGATGATGGACAAGCGCCAGGAGATCCTCGCCGAGACCGAGCAGCAAATCGTCGACCTCGTGCTCCTGATGACGCGCAAGATCGTCAAGGTCATTTCCGAGAACCAGCGGAATATCGTCGTCTCCAACGTCGTCCAGGCCCTGCGAAAGGTCAAGGGCCGAGGCGAGGTCATCATCAGGGTGAACCTCAACGACGTCGCGATGACGACCCAGCATATCAAGGACTTCCTCGCCGCCGCCGAGAACATCAAGAACATCACCGTCGTCGAGGACTCCACCGTCGACCGGGGCGGTTGCGTCATCGAGACCGACTTCGGCGCGATCGACGCGCGCATCGCGAGCCAGCTCAACGAGATCGAGCAGCGCATCCTCGAGGTCTCGCC